>DASWHH010000282.1:0-7503 GCA_036398295.1 bacterium | reverse complement strand
ACCCCTAAAGGGGTTTAGGTCGATTTCCTGGCTGTGGAGAGCTATAAATATGTCACCGCTACGCGGTTCTTTTAAACGTTCTCCAAAGAAAATTGTTGTCAACCCCGTAGGGGTGACATATTTATAGGCACTACGCTCCCTTGTAACCTAAGCACTCCGTTAGGAGTGCAATATTTTGCTCCGTGAAGGTGTTCTTAAGGGAGAGACGTAAAATAGTCTATTTATTGGGAAACTTTTTGGCCTAAAAACAATATCAAGGATTAAATACTACGTGATTTATGTCGATATATTCACTTGAAACCCAAGTCAAAAATCGCTACCTTCCGCAAATAGATTTTTTGCAGTCTGGGAAATTGCACATACATTACTAATTATTACGCTAAAGTAAATCCTAATTCATTTTAAACGGAGCATAAAATGAAATTACCCATCCGGACTCGCCAACTGATATCGAAAATAGCTCTGGCCGCGCTGGTCTTTTTCTTTGCAGGTCAGGTGCATACGGTTAACCTGTATCCCTCCGAGAATCTGACTCCCGAAAAACAGCATCCCATTGTGGCGCAATATATCACCAAACTGCTGAAACAATATCACTACAATCATCAGGACATCAACGACGGGGTCTCCTCAGAGACGCTCGATCTCTATATACGCAGCCTGGACCGCTCGCGGCTCTATTTTCTTGCCTCCGATCTCGCCGAGTTCGAAAAATATCGTTACAGCCTGGATGACAAGCTCAATGCCGGACAATTAGATGTGGGCTTTTTAATCTTCAACACCTTCAAATTGCGGGTGGAACAGCGAATTCAATATGCCCTGCAGCGCATCGCGCAGCCATTCGAGTTTTCGGCAGACGAGTATTACCAGATCGATCGCGAGAAGGCGCCGTGGGCAAAGTCCGGCGCCGAACTGGACGATATCTGGCGCAAAAAAATCAAGCACGAAGCACTGAATTTAAAACTGGCTGGCAAAGATAATGCCGGCATTGCCAAGACGCTGACTGAGCGTTATCGCAGCATAAACAAGCGGGTTCAGCAATACAATTCTGAGGAAGTCTTTCAGGTGGTTATCAATTCCCTTGCTGAGACTTATGACCCGCACACCAGCTATCTCTCGCCCATCGCTGCGGAGAATTTTGAAATTGACATGAGCCTGTCCTTTGAAGGTATCGGCGCCCAGTTGGTCACGGAGGATGATTACACCAAAGTGGTGCGAATCATTCCCGGCGGCCCGGCCGATCGCAGCAAGGAACTGTGGTCCGATGACAAGATCGTCGGCGTGGCGCAGGGCGATGGCGAGATGGTCGATGTGATTGGCTGGCGCCTGGACGATGTGGTGAAAAGAATTCGTGGACCCAAAGGAACCCCGGTGCGATTGGAAATCATGTCGGCGCAAGGTGCGCCCGGCAGCCCCAACAAAATTCTGAATCTCGTGCGCGATGAGATCATCCTGGAGGAGCGCGCCGCCAAAAGCGAAACAGTCGAGTTGACCTACGAGGGCAAGAAATATAAAATCGGCGTCATCAACATCCCAACTTTCTACTCTGACCTGGAGGCCCAGAAACAGGGCCGCAAAGAATACAAAAGCACTACCCGCGATGTGCGGCGCCTGCTGGCAGAATTGAAAGCCGCCAACGTCGATGGCATTCTCATCGATCTGCGGCGCAATGGCGGCGGTTCGTTGCAGGAGGCGATTGAGCTGACCGGTTTATTCATCAAGGACGGCCCGGTGGTGCAGGTGAAATATTCCTCTGGATCGGTGCGGATTGAAAACGATCCCGATGCCGAGCAAGTGTACGATGGGCCGATGGGAGTGCTGGTGGATCGCTTGAGCGCCTCGGCTTCAGAAATCTTTGCCGGCGCCATACAGGATTACGGGCGCGGCATCATTTTAGGAAACCGCACCTTTGGCAAAGGAACGGTGCAGAATCTGTTGAGTTTGGACCGGATCGTTAATTTTCCGGATCAGAAGGCCGGGCAGCTTAAAGTCACCGTCGCGAAATTTTACCGCGTTGCCGGCAGCTCCACCCAGCACCGCGGCGTGATTCCCGATGTGGCTTACCCGTCCTATTATGACGAGACAATTTATGGCGAGAGCTCGGAAATCCACGCGCTCCCGTGGGATGAAATCGCACCGTCCATGTTTCAACTGGATGATCAGGTTTCAAAATATCTCTCCGGCTTGCGACTCAATTCAAAAAAACGCACGGAGAAAAACACCGAGTTTCAGTTTTTGGTTGAAGATATCGAACGGTTTCGCAAGGAACGCGACGAGGATTTTATTACTTTGCGCGAAGCCGATCGCCAGGCTGAACGGGAATCATTGGAAGCTCAGAAACTGGCTCGCACTAACGAGAGACGGCAAGCCCAGGGCCTGAAACCGCTAAAGCAGGGTGACGAAATTCCCAAGGATGAGGACGAACCGGATGCGATTTTGGAGGAAAGTAAGTATGTGGTGGCCGACTTAATTGCCATGACCAAGGCAACCCGAACTGCCGCCAGAACTCCAGTTGAAGATGCCCTGAACTCGGATAAAGCGAAAAAAACTCGGGGCACAGCCTCGACCAAAAAATCCCAGAATTGACGGCCGCAAAAGAATCGGATCGAGCCTTCATACATCAGCAATGAAGTGTGAAGGCTTTTCTATTTCCGGATGTAGATTTCAACCGCAATGAACGCAAATCTGGCGCAAAATCGAATTAAACACCGAAAGACACCGAATGTCACTGAAATTGTTTGGAAAGACGTCTTTTGTTCTTCATCCATCTTCCGTGTTTTCGGTGTGATTCGGTGTTTCATTTCTTATTCAAACCACGTTAATCTTATCCGCGCTGGGAAAGATATGGGTGGGACGAAATGGATAGCGTTCCAGGTCTGTCATTTGGCTCACACCGGTTAACACCAGAATCGTTTCCAAGCCGGATTGCACGCCGGCCAAAATATCCGTGTCCATGTTATCGCCGATGAGGACGGCATCTTCCGCATGCGCCTTCAGGTGGTTAAGCGCAGCGCTCATCATCCAGGTGTTGGGCTTGCCAACGTAAAACGGTTTCTTGCCCGTAATCCGCTCGATGGGCGCGCACAGGGCGCCACAGGCCGGGTGGCCTTTCGGACCCGCGAAATCCGGATTGGTGGCAATGAAGCGCGCGCCATGCATGACCCAGTACGAAGCCTTTTGAATCATCTCCCAGTTGAATGCGCGCGTCTCGCCGACGACCACAAAATCCGGGTTGATATCGGTGATGTTGAATCCGATGCGATACAACTCATGTATCAAGGCCCCTTCGCCGACGACATAGGCCTTGCGCCCTTGCTGTTTCGAGAGAAAGTCCGAGGTCGCCATTGCCGAGGTATAGAAACACTCCTGCGGTATGTCCAATGCGGACGCCGATAACCGGTTTTGTAAATCGCCGGCGGTCTGAGAGGGGAAATTGGTCAAAAGCAGGAAGCGGTTGCCTTGTTCCATGATCCGTTTCACAAAAACGTCGGCGCCGGGGATCAGGGAATTGTCTTGCAGCACCACTCCATCAATGTCACAGATAATCGCTTTCTTGTTCTCCAAAATGAAACCTCGTCGTTAAGATCACGACATACTACGGGATCGATTTAGAGGCAGAATACGTTCAAAACACTGGAAATCCGGTCGGAAAATCCAAAAGGATGAGCATGTCATTCCTGCGTATGCAGGAATCTCCCAGATACCAGCACAAAAGCAGGGGATTCCGGCACAAGGCCGGAATGACAGCCATTTTCCGACCGGATTTCCAGTTCGCGTACTTGATTTAATTTGATTTTTGCCTATATTTAAACCCGCTAAGTATAGCACAAAACAAAATTAATGTCAAGCTCAGCTGAAGTCACGAAAAGATCACGCCGTTAAAGCCAAATCATGGAGGGTTACATGATGAGAGCAATTTCGAAAGTCGCGTATTTTGCCGCGCTAACGCTGGTATTCCTGGTTTTGAATACATGCGCCACCAACCCGGTGACGGGCAAAAAGGAACTCAGCCTGTTGAGTTTTGATCAGGAGGTGCAACTGGGCCTCGATGCTGACAAAGGCATTGTTGCTGAATACGGCCTGTACGACGATACCAAAATCGCGGAGTTCGTCGAACAGCTTGGCCAACGCATGGCCAAAGTATCCCATCGCCCGACGCTGGAATTCCATTTTCGGGTGCTCGATAGCCCGGTGATCAATGCCTTTGCGCTGCCGGGTGGCTTCGTGTACATCACCCGTGGCATCCTGGCCTACATGAATTCCGAAGCCGAGCTGGCCGGAGTGATGGGACATGAAATCGGGCACGTCACCGCGCGTCACGGCGCCAAAGCCTATACCCGCGCACAGCTGGCGCAGGTGGGATTGGGAGCGGCTTTTGTTTTCTCCGAAACCTTCCGCCAGTACAGCGATGTGGCGCAACTGGGGGTAGGACTGCTTTTCCTCCGCTTTAGTCGCGACCAGGAGCGTCAATCCGACGAATTAGGGGTGCAGTATTCCACCGCGTTGGGGTATGACGCTGCGGACATGTCGAAATTTTTCGGCACGCTCAATCGCTTGCAGGATGAAAGCAGTCAGAGCCTGCCGGGCTGGTTTTCCACGCACCCCAATCCCGAAGACCGGGAGGCCAAAACGCTGGAACTGGCGAGAGCCGCCCAGCAAAAATCCTCGTTGAAAGACTTCAAAAAAGAGCGCGATGAGTATCTCGCCCTCATCGATGGCATCGTGTTTGGAGAAGATCCCCGACAAGGATTTGTCGAAAATGGCTACTTTTATCATCCCACTCTGGATTTTCAATTCCCGGTACCCCGCGACTGGCAGGTGGTCAACACCCCCCAGGCCGTGCAGATGGTCAACAAAGAGCAAACGGCTGGCATGCAATTCTCCCTGGCGCAAGAAACCGGTGCCCGCGCTGCGGCGGATAAATTTGTTGCCGACACCAAAGGCCAGGTGACGTTTTCAGACTACGCGCGCATCAACGGGATGGTGACGGAAATTCGGGAAACGGTCCTCACCGGTCAGGAAGGGTCGCTGAAGGTGCTATCCTATTTTTTTGAAAAAGGCAAATATGTGTTTGTATTCCATGGTTTCAGTGCGCTCGATAATTACGGCACATTTCAAAGCGCGTTCAAACAAACCATGGTTAATTTCGACCGCCTCAAGAACGAGCAAGCGCGGACAGTGAAGCCGACCCGCTTAAAAGTGGTGACGGCCACCCGGAGCAGCAGCTTGAAAGATTTCCTGGCGCACCATCTTCACAAAAAAGTGACGCCCGACAAATTTGCCATCATCAACGGCATGGCACTGGGAGATGCGGTGAAACCCGGAGATAGGATTAAGGTATTGACCGAGTGAAGCGCAGAGCGCATGGCGCATGGCGCAAAAGCTATATGCTGTATACTCTATGCTCTTTGCTCTATGCTCTTTGCTCTATGCTCTTTGCTCTATGCTCTTTGCGCTCTGCTCTATGCGCTATGCTCTTTGCGCTTTGCTCTTTGCGCTATGCGCTATGCTCTCTGCGCTTATCCCAATTCCTTGGAATACTCCCGCCGCGTCACGAAATCAAAGCAGCCCAATTGCGCAAAGGCAAGAAAGAAAAACAGCAGGATGATCGCCAGCAGCATGAGGGCCATCTGGGTGTCCGCCACAAACAACACCAGGGCGCCGACGCCGCAGAGAAATGTTGCTGCGTAGATAATCAACACCGCCCCGGTCTGGCTCAAACCCAAATCCAGCAGGCGATGATGAATGTGTTTTTTGTCCGCAGAAAACGGGTGCCGGCCCTCCCGCACGCGTCGCAAAATCGCGATGAAGGTGTCGGCCAGCGGCACCAGAAACAGCACCAACAAAACCGCTACGTGGGAGCCCGTTTCCGGCAAAGTGAAGGCCTTTAAGGAAATACAGGCCAGCGCGAAGCCCAAAAACAAGCTGCCCATGTCGCCTAAGAAAATTTTGGCGGGCGCGAAGTTGTAACGTAGAAACCCTAAGGTAGCCGCAATCAAAATCAAAGAGGTGGCGGCGATGCCGAGGTTGTCAAAGATAATGGCGCCGGCAAACACGAAAAACGCCACCACGATGGCAAATCCGGACGCCAGGCCGTCCAGGCCATCAATCAGGTTGATGGCGTTGGTGAGCGCCACAATCCAGAAGACCGACAGCGGCGCGGCCCACACCCCTAAATGCAAGACCGTCCCCGAGGGCAGGTAAATGGTGTCCACTACAAACCCAAACGCCACCGCCACGATGGCGGCGAGGGTTTGTCCCGTCATCTTGCGATAGCAGCTTAAATTATAAAGATCATCAAACAGGCCAACGATGAGCATTAGACTGCCGCCCATCAGCAATCCACCTAATATGCGAATCTCTTTGGTGTAGAACGTAAAAATAATCAAGCCAACGGTGAACGCAAAAAATATGCTCAAGCCGCCTAACTTGGGCGTGGAGCCGCTGTGCACCGTGCGGTGGTTGGTGGGGGCGTAAATCTTCAGTCGAACGGCAATTTTTTTGGCGATCGGTGTAAAAACGAGCGCCACAATCAGGGCGGTGAAAACGGATACGAATGTGATTATCATGACAACCCGTGCCTTCCTTGGAATTTAACCTTTAGTTGTGAAAGCATGTTGTTATTTGAATTCCGCATTTAATAATGTTGGGTCATCCCCAACATTATTTTTCATTATCGGCAAACCGGTTGCTTTCTGAACTGAAAATCTCCCGTTTTTTGAAAACTGGGAGTTTTTTTATCTGGGAAAGGTATTTCATCGGAGAATTTCCACGGCTGCTTGTGGGATGTCTTCGTGAAAGGGACCTCTAACAATCCTCAGCTTGTTAGTTTGTTCAATTTGCAGCAAGCACTCATCAAGCTCTTCCAAATTCCGCTGCCACGAGAACTTTTCTTCCACATAGCCTCTGCCCCGCAATGCCATATCGTTTCGCAACTGACTATCTGATAACAACAACATGATTTGATCCCGAATTTCTTCCGGGCTATTACCAATAAGCATTTTGCTTTCGTCCAAGCCTTCGGCACCAATGGCGGTGGTCACGACTGGGTGCGACGGCCATTGATTCAAGGACTATCATACAACCAAATCCTCGCAACAACCCACCTCGGCTTGGTAGATTTCTGTTTCTGGCTCAGCATCCCGACCCAACAGTGACTTGTACAAAAAATCGACTTCAGCCACTGTATTATCTATGTCAAAATGTTCCCGGACTCTTTGTCTCCCGTGCTGTCCCATCGTTGCAGCTAATCCACGGTTTTTTAGGAGTTTTACCACAGCCTCTGCTATCTGATTAGAGTTTCTTGGCTCGACCAGAAAACCGGTCTGGTCGTGTAACACCAACTCATTGTTACCCTTTATGTCGGTCGCAACAACTGGCTTTGACGCCGCCATTGCCTCCAAAATGGAAAGGGGCAGACCTTCCCATAGCGACGGTAAAACGTAAACATCAAGCTGTTTGAGCAATCGTTTCACATCAGGCCTCCAACCCAAGAAGCTTACCCTG
>DASWHH010000281.1:0-2375 GCA_036398295.1 bacterium | reverse complement strand
CGGCGAGACCTTCGGCCACGTGACCTTTGCCATCGCCGCGCGGTCCATGGCAGCCGCCGCAAAGCTGGCCGTACAGCTTCCGCCCGCGTTGAAGCTGATAGTCGGTGGCCGCTGGTACCAGCCGGTTGTATTGTTCACCAAGCTCGTTTTGCAAACGCTCCCGCACCTCCATCATGTGATGCAGCCGCTCCGGTACGATAGATGGATTATGGCTGTCACAAGCGAAAACAACAAGAGTAGAAATCATGAACGCAAGCAAAGAGATGACAATAAGTGATTGTCTATTCATAAACGAGATTTCTTTCGAGGACTTTGCGCCTTCGCGTCTTTGCGTGAGAGCCTTTTGATTCTTCATTGACTGTATTCTTTCACCAGTTGCCGCAGAAACGCCAGCATCGGCGGAGAACCCCAGTCGCGGCTGCCGCGTAGACGGCCAATGAATTTGCCGTTTTGATCGATGATATATGTGACCGGAATTCCCCAGTTCCAGTAGGCTTTCGGGACGGTCCCCGAAAATGCCGCCGTGATAGGAAAGGTAACTTCCATTTGCTTCAATGCCGGCGGGATTTTTAGGCTGTCTTTTTTGTCATCAATGGAAATTCCCAGAATTGACACTGGCAGCAATCGGCTCTCTCTAAAAAGTTGTTCCAACGCTGGCATTTCGTGGCGACATGGTTTGCACCACGTCGCCCAGAAATGCAGAATGACAATCTGCCCCTTCATTTTTGCCAGCGATACTGTGTCCCCCGCCACGGTCCGCAAATGAAATTCAGGCGCGCTCTTCTCCGACAAGGTCTCGACATTAAGTTCGATGAAATAGCTCTTTGCTGGTCGCTCCTGCGTGTTGAGATTCGCCGCCAAAAGGAGAAAAGCGCATCCTGAAATCAAAATCACGAATTTCATTGTATTAGATAACTGATGCCGGCAAAAGTTTTGAACGTTTCTCCCAACTGTTCGCCATTGAGATCCTGTACTAGGGGTTGCCAGAAGGAGAATTCAAATAACAGTGAGCGATAGAAAACCTGCAAGCCCGGCGTCAGGTAAAGGGTGTGTCCGCCGGTTCCCGGCACTTCAACGCCGTTTTGCAATTCGGAGCCACGATACTCGCCGGCCACGCCGACCGCGGCAAAAAAGTTGAGAGGAGCTTGTTCGCCGGAGTTCAATCGAAATCGAAACGCGGCGTCATAGTTGAGCGCGTTGCCGAATTCATAGGTGTCTTCGCCCACTTCACCTTCGGTGGCGAGATTGTACAAGCCATTGGCTACCAGATTAAACCGCTTGAACGCATAGCTGGTTGACAATCCAAACAGATAATTGAAGGCGCCGGTTCCCGGCTGCAAGTGCGCATCCAAAAAATTTTCATGGTGGTCCTGGGCGTTGGTGCGGCCGGTGGGGAAGCGCACACCCGCCTGCAGTGCCGCGATAAACGTTGAGGTCAGCGAATGCCTTTTGATGGCCTGATAGCGAGCGAGCAGCGTGAGATCGCCTAAGCCCGTCGCTGTACCTGCAGCGCCCGTTCCACCATGAAACAGCTTGTGGACTTGGGAAGTTTTTGCAGCGACGGCATCGCTGTGTGCCGTCGTGTCCTCCGCAACCTCTCTTTCGTAGCGACGAACATATGGCACAAACGCTACCAGTGTGAGCCGCGACTTCACGTTGTAAAACGCGCTGAACTGAGTCGTCCAGTGGGTTTCGAGTTCGTTGCTGTTGTCCATCTTGGTGCCGTGGTCGAAGAGTGTGGACAAGCGGGTGTAGCGTTCATCCACGCGGAGGCCAAGCCCCTTTGAAGTCTCCAGCGGTGAGATGCCCTGCGTTAAAAGACAATAGTCGCACGCCAGCAGGGACCCGACACTAAATGCCAGCAACAGAGAAGTGAGTATGAACCATTTCTGCATGGTTGACCCTCCCAGTTAGTTTCTGAGAAAATGATCGCCCGGTAGTAAGAAGTCATCCATTGGAAATAAGGATGAGAAAGAATAATTCATCGCAGAGGCGTTCTCCGCGGTTGATGAGGTTTAGACAGCTTGAGAGCTTAGGCGAGGTGGGTGCTCGATGCCCCGGTGATAATCTGATGAGTGCGCAGTTTGTACGCGGCGTACAGGTCCGAAAGAATTGGGAAAATTCAATTCCAGGTTTGACCCCGTTTCCTCGCAGACTAAATCGATCTTGGCAATCAGCAGGGCTTTGGTTGCCGAATCGCAATTAACGAACGCGGGAAACTTCTGGGGCGCTGCTTTTGTTTGATTGGTTGTCTGACGGGTTGGCTTCACATCACACATATCCTGCCCGGAAGAGCTTGGCGCGGCGCAGCAGCATGTCGTACCCGAGCAACCGCACAAGTGAGAGAGTTTGCGTTCGGTCTGCCGAGGCAGCAG
>DASWHH010000280.1:0-5358 GCA_036398295.1 bacterium | reverse complement strand
TTTTTCCGGCTGACAGCCACGGCAAATTAGGCGGCAAAAGCGCCGGGCTGTTCCTCGCCCAGCATATTCTAAAAAAATCGGAAGAAAGCGCCGAGCTGTTTGACAACATCAAAACTCCCAAGACCTGGTACATCACTTCCGACGGCATTTTGAATTTCATGCACTACAACACCCTCGAAGACGTGGTGGAGCAAAAGTACAAAAATATCGGGCAGGTCCGGCAAGAGTATCCGTACGTGGTGCAGGTGTTCAAAAATTCGCCGTTTCCGCCGGAGATTATCAAAGGACTGGCGCTGGCGCTGGATGACCTCGGCGAGTGTCCGCTGATTGTGCGCAGTTCCAGTTTGCTGGAAGATCGCATGGGCACCGCCTTCGCCGGCAAATACAAGAGTTTGTTCATCGCCAACCGCGGCACCAAAAAAGAACGGCTGATTGCGCTGATGGACGCCGTGGCCGAGGTGTATGCCTCCACTTTCAGCCCGGATCCCATTGAGTATCGCGCGGAACGGGGTCTGCTGGATTTCCACGAAGAGATGGGGATCATGATTCAAGAGGTGGTAGGCTCACGAGTGGGACACTTCTTCTTCCCGGCCTATGCCGGAGTGGCTTTTAGCAAAAATAACCTACGGTGGTCGCCGCGCATCAAGCCCAATGATGGGTTGGTGCGGATGGTACCGGGCCTGGGCACACGCGCCGTCGATCGCCTCAGTGACGATTATCCCATTTTGCTCGCGCCCGGTCAGCCGGGTCTGCGAGTGAATGTCAGTCTCGATGAGCAGGTGCGTTATTCGCCCAAAAAAATTGACGCCATCAACCTGCAAACCAACACGTTTGAAACCGTCGATCTGAAGGAGTTGTTACGAAAATTCGGGCCGGACTATCCGCGTGTGAATCAGATTGTCTCTATTATCGATCGCGATCGCATCGCACCACCCATGGGCATGCACTTTGATTTTGAAAAAGATGATCTGGTGGTGACGTTTGAGGGTCTGGTGGCCCGCACCGCATTTGTCAAACAGGTGCACGCCATCCTCAGACTTTTGGAGGAAAAACTGGGGGTGCCGGTTGACATTGAATTTGCTTCGGATGGTGAAGATTTTTATCTGTTGCAGTGCCGTCCACAGAGCAATAGTGTCGATAGTGCACCGGCCGACATTCCGCGGGACCTTCCCGCCGAACGCGTTTTGTTTACGGCGAATCGCTATATCAGCAACGGCGCGGTTACCGGATTGACTCATGTGGTTTATGTGGATCCACAAAAATACAGCGAGCTCGGCAGTCGTTCGGATTTGCTGGCAATCGGACGAGCGGTCGGCAGGCTAAATCAGATTCTACCCAAACGACAATTTGTTTTGATGGGGCCGGGACGGTGGGGCAGCCGCGGGGACATCCGACTGGGCGTCAACGTCACCTATTCGGATATTAACAACAGTGCTATGCTGGTTGAAATGGCGCGCAAAAAGGGCAACTACCTGCCCGATCTCTCTTTCGGGACGCATTTCTTTCAGGACTTGGTGGAGGCTTCCATTCGCTATTTACCGCTCTATCCTGACGATCCTGGTATTCGATTTAACGAAGAATTTTTCACGCGGTCGGAAAATATCCTGCCGGATATTCTCCCTGAATTCGCCGGCTTCTCTGAAACTGTTCGGGTCATTGATATAACCAACACGACGGGCGGCATGGCGGTGCATGTCTTGATGAACGCCGAAAGAGAACAGGCAGTAGGCTTTATCGCTGCAGCCAGTGCCGGTCTGGAAATACGGACTCTCAAGCAGGGAGAGATTGTTAAAGAGAAACCTTCGGAAGATCACTGGCGTTGGCGCCTGCGCATGGCGGAGCAAATCGCGGCTCTGCTCGATCCCAAACGCTTCAATGTCAAGGCAATGTACGTAATTGGCAGTGCCAAGAATGCCACCGCCGGTCCGGCCAGCGACATTGACCTGCTGGTTCACCATGACGGCACCGAAAAACAGAAAAAGGAATTGCAGCTTTGGCTGGAGGGATGGAGTTTGTGTCTCAGCGAGATAAATTTTCTGCGCACCGGCATCAAGACCGAAGGTCTACTGGACGTCCACATCATTACCGATGACGACATTAAGCGGCGCACGAGTTATGCGATGAAGATTGGTGCGGTGACCGACGCGGCCCGTCGCTTAACTCTCCAGCAACGTTAAGTTGTTAGCAAATGCATCACTTTTTTGTGTTGGCATTGCTCAACGCGTCTCCACTGGCGACCGATGCAACCAGTGCGCGACCTTCTGCAACAAGCTTTTCCTTTGCAGCGGTTTCGTGATATAGTCATCCATACCCTGTTCAAAGCATTTTTCGCGATAACCGCTTATCGCATGGGCGGTGAGCGCGATGATGGGCACGCGCCGTGCGCCCTCGCCGCGGCGGGACTCTTTTTCGCGAATTTCCCGGGTGGCACTGAAACCGTCCATTTCCGGCATTTGCACGTCCATCAAGATCAGGTCATATTCCTGGTCCGCCACCGCCTTGAGAGCGTACTGGCCGTTATCAGCCAGGTCGATCTGATATCCCGCCCGGGTCAGAATGGTTCGCGCCAGTGTTTGATTGTCGGGATTGTCATCGACTACCAAAATACGCCCGCCATCGGGTGCTGAGTTGTCGGCTGACTTCAAGTTGCTTTGGAAAGCGGCGAGGCCTTTGTGATCATCATTTTCTGAAATTGACAGTACCACTTGAAATTGGAAGACGCTACCTTTGCCGGGCTTGCTATCAACCGACATTTCTCCACCCATCAGTTCCACCAGCGATTTTGAAATACTAAGTCCCAGGCCCGTGCCACCGTATTTGCGGGTCATGGAATTGTCGCCCTGGTTGAATTTCGAGAAAATCCGTTTCTGATTTTCCGCAGAGATACCGATGCCGCTGTCGCGAACCGAAAAACGCAAAATCGCTTGTCGTCTTTGGTTTGGCTCTTTAGCCACCGCAGTTTCAATTTCATGCTTAACCTCCACCACCACCTCACCGTGCCCGGTAAATTTGATGGCGTTGCCGACGAGATTAACCAGCACCTGCCGCAAACGCCCCGGATCGCCGACCAACCGTTTGGGCATACCCGGGCCCATGACTGCTGTCAGTTGCAGATTTTTTTCCTGTGCCCGCAGACGAAAGATGTCGATTACACCTTCAACCAGCTCAAGAAAGTTGAAGTCGATTTTTTCGAGCGAGAGTTTTTTGGCTTCAATCTTTGAAAAGTCCAAAATGTCATTAATAATGTCCAAAAGAGCTTCCGATGAAGTCCTGACGATGCGTAAGAATTCGGCCTGTTCTGTACTTAAGGTGGTGTCCAGCGTCAGTTCGGTCATTCCCAAAATTGTGTTAAGCGGGGTGCGGATTTCATGGCTCATGTTGGCCAAAAAATCGCTCTTGGCATAATTGGCCGCCTCGGCTGCTTCCTTGGCTTGCTCCAATTCGAGCAAGGTTCGCCGGTGCGCAATGGCGTAACGAATAGAGCGCTCCAAAATATCCGGGGCCATCTGTCGCTTGATCAGGTAATCGGCGGCGCCGGCGTTCATGGCCTCAAAGTCAATCGCCTGATCGCCCTGGCCGGTCAACAAAATGAAGGGCGCCTTGCAGCCCTGGCGGATAGCGTCGCGCAGTAGCTCGAGACCATCGCGTTCGCCTAAACGATAGTCGACCAGGTAAACGTCGTGGTAGTTACGGCCGATCTGTTCGATGGCATTTTCATACGAGGCCGCCCAGTCCAGGTGAAATTTGTAGCGCTGACTTTCCGCAAGCAGATCGCGCGTGATGATATAGTCGTCTTCGTCATCATCCACGAGCAGGACCCGCAACCTCTGCTCTAATTGATTGTTCCTCAATCTACTTTATCTCCTGGCAATACCACAATTTCGAACCAGTACTTGGCCAAAGCTTTCATTAAATCCACCAGCGCCCCAAAGGTGACCGGTTTGGTAATAAACGAGCTCACTCCGAGGTCGTACGCGCGCACGATGTCTCTTTCTGCCTGCGAGGTGGTCAGCATGACCGTGGGTATCCGCCGCAGCTCGGGATTGGCTTTAATTTCGCTAAGTACTTCGTATCCGCCTTTTTCCGGCATGTTCAAATCCAGCAACAGCAGTTGTGGCAGCGGCTGGCCGGAGCGATGAGCGAATGTGCCATGGCAGTAAAGGTAGTCCATTAGCTCTGCGCCATTCTTGACAAAGTCAATCTGGTGAGGGAGTTGGCTCTCGTCTAATGCTTCTCTTATCATTAGACGATCATCCTGGTCGTCCTCGGCTACCAATAGGGACAGTGGGCGTCCGTTTTTGTTCATCAGACTCTTTCTCTTTTTGTTTGTTTGGTAAGGTGATTACGAATTTAGCTCCCTGACCAGGTGCGCCTTTGGCGACGATTGCGCCGTCATGGCGTTCGACAATCTTCCGGCAGATGGCGAGACCGATACCAGAACCTTCATATTTATTCCTTAAACACGCTCATTCCGCCGGCAATTCGACAATCTCAAACCAGTATCGGGCAAGCGTTTTCATCAAATCTACCAGCGCACTGAAGGTTACCGGCTTGGTGATAAATGAGCTGACGCCGAGATCGTAGGTGCGGAGAATATCTTCTTCCGCCTGCGAGGTAGTTAGCACCACGATCGGCATCCGCCGCAGCTCCGGGTTTGCCTTAATTTCTTTGAGGGCCTCGCGACCATCTTTGCGCGGCATGTTTAGATCGAGCAGCAACAGCCCGGGTAGCGGTTGGCCATCACGGTTGCTGTACTTCCCCTGACGATAGAGATAGTCCATTAGTTCTTCACCATCTTCAACAAAGTCGACGTCATTGGCCACGCGGCTTTCTTCTAACGCCTCCTTTATCATCAAACGATCGTCGGCGTCGTCATCGGCAACCAGTATTGTAATCGGACGTCCATTTCTACTCATCGCATCAATCTCCTTTTTGATTCATAGGTAAAGTAATTTCAAACTTTGCACCCTGCCCCGGCGTTCCTATGGCAACGATTTCACCACCATGCCGCTCGACAATTTTGCGGCACACTGCTAAGCCGATTCCGGAGCCCTCGTATTTTTCGCGGCCGTGCAGTCGCTGAAAAACGCCAAAGATGCGCTCAGCGTACTTTTTGTCAAAACCGATACCATTGTCTTCAACAACAATCTTGCAGAAGGCCCTGGTTTGACCTGGGCTCCCGGGATGACCATTTTTGCCGGCGGCGAAATCCGAGTAGACTTTTATGACCGGCGGCATGTCATCGCGGTGGAATTTTAAGCCATTGCCGATGAGGTTTTGCATGAGCTGCCTGATTTGCGTGGGATCGGCTTCGATGACCGGCAAATCGGCAACTTCCACCTGGCCATTTACCTCGGC
>DASWHH010000279.1:0-2401 GCA_036398295.1 bacterium | reverse complement strand
GTTCCACAGTGCGCACCTGGCTCCGGTTTGGATACGTAACCTCGCTTAGCAAGGTTCACCCTAAAACTGTCAAACAATTTTGATCTTAACATATTGATCTCCGACCGCTTCTTTGCTGCGGATACCCATCTCTTTCAATCTAAAGGTCTTCTCACCATTTGAGTTGGCTGGAATTCGTAGCTCCACAGTATTGCCGTGAATGGTTTTGATCCTTAACTTCGTGCCCTTCTTCGCCAGTCCTCGGTCAACAGGAACCTCGCAAAGGATGTCGAGACCCCGAGTCTTGAAAAACTTATGCTGACCAACTTTTGCTGTCAGAATCAAATCACCGGGTTTCTGGCCAGCGTCGCCAGGACTACCCTGACCGCTCAGTTTTAGAATGTGGCCTTCACGAGTGCCCGGCGCAATCTTAACCGAATACGACTTACTGGCCTGCTCTCGACCGCTTCCCCTGCAGTTTGTGCAGGGATGCGTGATAATTTTGCCTTTTCCTAAACATCTGGGACAGGGCCGGTTGACCGAGAAGGCACCCTGCGACATGGAGAGCATACCACTGCCCTGGCACTCAGGGCAGATTTCTGGATGCGTGCCCGCCTGCGCGCCAGCGCCATAGCAGCTCGAACACACCACGTCTTTTGTAATGGAAAAATTGGCCGTACCACCCAATGCCGCCATTTCAAATGGAATGTCCAATGTGGCATGGATATCGGCACCCCGGCTGGAACGGCTGCCTCTTTGTCCAAAACCGTTCTCGCGATCTAAAAACTGGCCAAACAAATCGCCCAGCCCGCCAAAGCCAAAGAAATCATCCAAATTAAATGAGCCCGAGCGCTGGGTCCTTCGACCACCGGTTTTGGAACCTCCTCCAAACAAATCGCTCAAGTCAAAATCTAAGCCCTGTGAAAAACCCTCCCGGCCCGGGCGCGAACCAGCGAAACCGTATTTCCGCATTTGGTCATATTGCCGGCGTTTCTGGCCATGGCTGAGGACGTCGTTCGCTTCGGAGATCTCTTTGAACCGATCCTCGGCACTTCTGTCCCCCGGATTGGCATCCGGATGATATTTTTTTGCGAGGCGGCGATAAGCCTTTTTTATTTCCTCAGCGCTGGCCTTTTCCGGAACCCCCAGAACTTCATAATAATCTCTTTTTGCCATAGAATGAACGTCATACTATAAGTGCTGAAATTCTGCCGTAACGACATAGCATAGTCGGATGCACTTTTTTTGGCAAACAACATGCCAATCATCGAGTTGAAAGCCGGCGGACTGCATGCCAGGCTCGCAGCCACCAAATCACCTATTTCCAAAGCTGTCGATGCTGACACAATGTCAAACGCGGCTCAACTAATTGAGGCGTCGATGAGGGAAACCGCCCGTGAGTTTTTGAGTTTTAGCGCAGGATTTCAACAAAAAGATGAAACTCGTCATTGCCTCGAACCACTGTGAATATGGAAACCGCACCGTGGGGAAGTGCGCCAATTGCCCTTTGAAAATCGGATTTTGACTGGATTCTGAAATTATTTATCTCAACAATTACGTCGTCTTCGTTCAGCCCGGCTTCATCCGCTGGACTCAGTCTTTCGATTTTGGTAACCAGCACCCCCATTTTTCCACTATAACCGAATGTCCGGGCCTTTTCTCGCGTCAGTGTTTCACTGGTGATACCCAGGTCCTCGTATCGCTTTGAAGAAGAATTCCGGTGTATTCCCGACGAAGCCGATTCCCGCTGGCCCAGAATTACTTGAATGTTTTGTTGTTGGCCCCTCCGCAGCACCGTCAACTGTACAGATTCATTCGGGTTCCTTTTCGCTACCAGCGCTTGTACCTGGTTGCTTTTGCTCACTGGTTGATTATCGACTTTAAGAATCACATCCTTGGGACGAATCCCCGCGGCCGCGGCCGGCCCATCCTGCAAAACGCGGTCAACGAAAACACCAGTCGGTTGAGAAAGCGCAAGCGCGCGTGCCTTCTTCTCATCAATATCTTGCATGGAGATCCCCAAATAGCCGCGCTCGACCCGTCCCTTATGAATCAAGTCGCTCATAATCTTGCGGGCCAGATTGATTGGAATGGCGAAGCCATACCCTGAGTTGTAGCCGGTCTCCGTGGCGATAGCTGTGTTCATGCCAATGACTTCGCCGCGCAAATTGACCAACGCGCCGCCGCTGTTCCCTGGGTTAATAGCTGCGTCGGTTTGGATGAAATTTTCAACACTATAAACATCGCGAAGAATGTTAATCTGGCGTTCTTTAGCGCTAATGATGCCGGCCGTGACGGTTGACTGCAGTTCCAGTGGATTGCCAATTGACAGCACCCACTCGCCAACCCGGCACTGATCTGAATCGCCTAGTTTTGCTATCGGCAGATCGCCGGCTGGAATTTGAATAACTGCGACCTCCGT
>DASWHH010000278.1:0-4544 GCA_036398295.1 bacterium | reverse complement strand
ATTGCTGTGAGGAAAGTCTGAAGATGAAGCAACTTTATCAGGATATTCTGGAGGACGTGAAGCATGACCATACCTCTGGAGCCTCGGTTGTGGCCAAGAAAGTCATCCGTTGCATCGAAGCGCTGGCAAAAGAAAAATCGGATGTTGCGGTTTCTGCGCTGGTTGCCGAAATCGAGCACGTCGCTGCTGAGATCTTGAAGGCCCAGCCCAACATGGCGCAACTCACCAATCTCTTCAACAATATTTTTTCTACTCTCGACGCTGAAACCTCCGGTGACTCTCTGGTCTTAGCTCGAAAAGTCGCCGGTGAAGCCAAGCGCTTTGACGAGAATGCGAAGCGGGCGGTGATGAAGGTTGCGGACTTTGGTGCGGAATTAATTTCTTCCGACGATACGGTTCTCAGCCACAGCAACAGCAGCACCATCCTGTCCATAATTAAAAAGGCTCATGAAAGCGGTAAAACCTTTCAGGTAATTATTTCGGAGTCCCGGCCAGCCTGCGAGGGCCAGGAACGCGCCCGCGAGCTTTCGAAGATGGGGATTCGCACGCTGTATTTAATCGATGCCGCTATCGGCATGGGCGTGGTGCGCGCCGACGTTGTATTGCTCGGGGCCGATAGTATTTCCGAAACCGCCCTGGTCAACAAGATTGGTTCGAAGGCCATTTGCCTGTTGGCGCGCGAAGCGCTGGTACCCTGCTACGCCGCCAGTGAATCGAGCAAATTCACACCGCAAAAACTGAGTCCCAAAAAAGAGCCGCTGCGAGATCCTAAAGAAGTGTGGCCGAACCCACCTCACGAAACATCGGTTGAGAATTATTATTTCGATGAAGTGCCGCTGGATTTGTTCACCGGCATCGTTACCGAGGAGGGCGTCCTGACCCCGTCCGAAATGGCCGGGAAAATTCGCGGGCAGGTATTGCATCCCCGGCTCTTGGAGATGCTCAAGTAGATTCGGAGCCCGGCATGAAAATCAAGTTCAAACAAGCGAAGATAGGAAGCGAACCCTGCGCTGCTCTGGTTATAGGAGTTTGGGCGCATGCGAAAAAGTTAAGCATTCCTGAAAATGGCAAATTGCCAAAAATATGCAACGAGTTTCTTGCCAGCAACGATTTCAAGGGTAAAACCGCCGAGATCGCTCTCTTGTATGAAGTGGAAAAGCTGCCGGCGAAACGAATCGTCTTAGTGGGGTTAGGCGAAAAAGAGGGTTACAATTGCGAACGCATCCGGTTGGCCTGCGGCGCGGCGACGAAAAATCTTATGCGGCTGGGCGTGGCCCAGTTTGCCCTATCCGCTGCGAGCTTTCTCGAAGAGAATCTTGACCTGTCTGATGTATGCCAGGCCGCCGCTGAGGGCATAATTCTGGCAAGCTACCAGTTTACGGCCTACAAAGAAGTTCCGACTGACCAGAAATCAACCCTTGACGAGGCCGTCTTTGTCTTTGAAGGCAAGGTTGGCAAAAAAGTGGAGGAAGGTGTTCGCTGGGGAAAATTCGTTGCTGAAGCAGCTAACTTCGCTCGCGATTTGCAGAATCATCCGGGTAATTACCTGACTCCAGGCCGCCTCGCCGCTGCCGCGAAAGCGATGGCGATGGCGAATGGCCTGGACTGCAAGATTCTTGAAAAACAGCAAATGGAAAAGCTCAACATGGGCGCCCTGCTGGGAGTCGCCAAAGGCAGTCAAGAGCCGCCAAAGTTTATCATCCTGGAGCACAAACCGTCAAAAGGGAAATTGGCTACGGTGGTTCTGGTTGGCAAGGGCATAACATTTGACAGCGGCGGCATTTCGATCAAACCGAGCGACCGCATGGAGGAAATGAAATTCGACATGTCAGGCGGGGCTGCCGTGATCGGGACGATGAGGGCTGTGGCGCAACTCGGCATGCCGTTGCATGTGGTGGGGCTGATTCCCGCCTGTGAGAATCTTCCAAGCGGCACTTCCATGAAACCGGGCGATATTTTACGGGCCAGCTCCGGCACGACTGTCGAAATCGTCAACACCGACGCCGAGGGCCGCTTGATTTTGGCCGATGCCCTGCACTACGCCAGGCGTTACAAGCCGGCTGCGGTGATTGATCTGGCGACATTGACCGGTGCCTGTGTGGTAGCACTGGGGAACTACGCTTCCGGCCTCTTCAGTCGCGACAAGGAATTAGCGGAAGCCCTCAAAATCGCCGGCGAAAAGAGCGGCGAGCGGGTGTGGCAACTTCCATTGTGGGATGATTACAACGAGGACATCAAAAGCGATTACGCGGACATCAAAAATTCGGCCGGACGTGCCGGCGGCGCGATTACGGCCGCGGCCTTCCTGGGCAAATTCACCCAGGGTTACCCATGGGCCCACCTCGACATCGCCGGCACGGCCTGGACGGATCAGGAGAAAGGCTATCTGTCCAAAGGCGGCACCGGTGTGGGGGTGCGTTTGCTGGTGGAATTCTTGAGAGGTCGATAGACTTCATTTGTCCTATGAAGAATCCTATAATTAGAAAACAATGGTCAGTATATTGCACTCATTCTTCCTGCCATTTCGTCACAATTTAATATTGTCCACTGCCAAAGACAAGTAAGCGCGAACGAAAATGCAGTCGACAATAATTATTATTTTTCAAAGTCTTAATTCCAAAAATCACTTGCAAAAGGCACGATATTTTTTTATATTGCTCTGCTAAAATTCAATATGCCGACATAATTTCATGACAGTTCACAGATGGTATCTGTGAATTTCTTTTATTGGCAAGAGCATGTTTCAGGAACTCACTGAAAAATTTGAGGATGTATTTAAGAAGCTGCGTGGACACGGCAAGCTGAGCGGGACGAATATTTCCGAGACCATGCGCGAAGTTCGGCGCGTTTTGCTGGAAGCTGATGTCAATTTCAAAGTTGCAAAGGACTTCATAGCCCGCGTGCAGGAGAAGGCTCTCGGGCAGGAGGTTTTGAAAAGCATCACCCCGGCGCAGCTGGTGATCAAAATTATTCATGAAGAACTGACCAGCCTCATGGGTTCGACTGACTCGGGGCTGGTTTCCGGAAGTATGCCGCCGGCGACCATCATGCTGGTGGGCTTGCAAGGTTCGGGCAAAACCACCTTAGCCGGCAAGCTGGCAAAGTTTTTGAGAAACAAAGGCCGTACTCCTCTGCTGGTGGCGGCTGACCTGCAGCGACCCGCTGCGGTGGATCAGTTGCAGATTGTCGGCGAACAGGCGGGGGTTAGTGTGTTTGCACAAAGAGAAAGCACACCGCTACAGGTGTGTAGCGATGGCGTGCAGCTGGCCCGTAAAGATGGTTTTGATACGGTTATTTTGGACACCGCTGGCCGGTTGCATGTCGATGACGAGCTGATGGCCGAGCTTTCTTCAATAAAAGCAAAGATCAATCCCCACGAAATCTTATTTGTGGCCGATGGCATGACGGGCCAGGATGCGGTCAATACCGCCCAGGAATTCGCGCGCAGATTGGATATCACCGGCATTGTTTTGACCAAGCTCGATGGCGATGCCCGCGGTGGTGCGGCGCTCTCGATCCGCGCGGTGACGGGTAAGCCTATCAAATTTGTCAGCATGGGTGAGAAGCTGGATGCGCTGGAGAAGTTTCATCCTGATCGCATGGCCTCGCGTATTCTCGGCATGGGCGATGTGGTGTCCCTGGTTGAGAAAGCTCAATTAGTGGTGGATACCGAGAAAGCGCAAAAACTAGAAAAGAAGCTGCGCCAACAGGAATTCACGTTGGAGGATTTTTACGAGCAACTCCAGCAAATAAAGAACATGGGACCACTCGAAGAACTCGTGCGAATGATTCCCGGTATGGGCGGCAAAGCTTTGAAAGGGTTGACATTGGATGAACAGGCGCTGGTTCATACTGAAGCCATGATTAATTCAATGACCGCGGAGGAGCGCCGAAAGCCGAATATCATCAATGGCAGCCGCCGCAAGCGTATCGCCAAGGGCAGCGGTACCAGCGTACAGGAAGTCAATAAACTCTTGAATCAATTTCAAATGATGCAAAAAATGGTGAAGCGCATGAGCAAGTCCGGAATGAAGCGCGCACCCTTTGGATTTTAACGATTCAATAAATCACCACTAAAATCTATTACTGGTAAGGAGGTTTAATTTGTCGGTTAAGTTGCGTTTACGTCGGATGGGACGGAGAAACCTGCCATTCTATCGCATCGTGGTTATTGATTCCCGGGCCGCGCGCGATGGACGCTATCTCGACAACCTTGGCACCTACAATCCCCTGACCAACCCTGCGCAGGTTGAGTTGAGCGAAGAAAGGGCCATCTACTGGCTGAAGAATGGCGCTATCCCATCGGACACGGTCAAAAGCTTTCTCAGGAAAAAAGGCACCTTGTTTAAGCTGCATTTGATGAAACAGGGTGCGGACAGTGCTGTTATCGAGGAAGAATTCAAGAAATGGCAGGTTCAGCAATTGGAAAAAGAGAAGCGCCAGGAGGCCCTGCTGGAGCAAAAGAAAAGGGAATCGAAAAAGAAGAAGGCGGCAACTGCTAAAGCCGCCGGAGAGAGTGAGGCTCACGGAGAAGAACAGGTTTC
>DASWHH010000277.1:0-3006 GCA_036398295.1 bacterium | reverse complement strand
TAGTTTTGAAGGCGATTTATACGACAGAAAAGCGAAAATCGTAACACTTAACTTATTAATTTTATTGGTGCCCCTAGCAGGATTCGAACCTGCGGCACATGGTTTAGGAAACCACCGCTCTATCCATCTGAGCTATAGGGGCAATTATTGTTTTTTAACCATTTACCTGCTTCGGCAATTCAATTCACCGTTGCCGAGGTGTCCCATAGGTGGCATTTCAGTTAGCTGCTTTTGCCCTTGCGCCTTTTGAGCCAGTGTTCGCAGTCGCGGTGCAGGTGCACCCCGATCTCGCTCTTCCCATACTTGCGGTAAATCGGCGACTCGATCGCCCTTTCTATTTGAGCGAGCAGGTATTCCAGCCCAGCAATTTCTGCTTCGAGATTCACACGATCATTCTCGGCGATGGTGATAAGGTGAGCAATGCCGGACTGTCGCGCCATCAACTGCAGACGGATGTTGCCGTCGGGTGCGTCACCAATGGCGCCCACCAACAATTCCTTCTCGACCTCGAGATGTTGTTTATGTACTTCTGCTGCATCGCGCTGGGCCATTTTGTCGAGCAGCTCTTCTTCGTATTCCTGCCACAGCTCCAAGCGGATGTAATCCTTTTCCTCACGTTCGTTTTTGGGTTGCAGAACGTAGCTGGTGCATTCATCAATGGCACAGTCAATCCATTCAATTTCCTGCGCGCGCTGCGACTCGCGGAACGCCTCCAGGGCCTGCAAGGCCTCCGGGTGGTCGATGTGCGCCAGGGTCATGGCGATTTTTTGCAGCTCATCGGTTGGCGTCTGCCGGTCGTGCAATTTCGTTATCCACAGTTTGAGCTCGGCGGGGGTGTAGTCATCGGGCATGATTGGCCTCCAATAGTTTTTTTGGGGGTGATATCGCCGTGACGTTTTCATCCGGTGTCATCATTCCGGATATTTGCGCATTGCCATTTGCGCCAGCATAAAATCACAGCATGTTCGCAATCACCTCCAGATGCGTGCTAAAATGGTCAAACGATAACTTCTGCAAGGCATTTTGTATGATCTTTTCCATGTTTTTGCAGTCTTTCGTTTGTTACAAATGAACCACTGTGAAAAAAGTGTATGCTTTGGAATATTTTAACGATTTGGTTTGGCTAAGTCAAACAGTTTTTTTTTGCAGGCATGCGGAATCGGGCTTCGCAAACTTTTCTGACCACACCCCCTCACCCCGGGACAGTCGCTCACAGGCAGCGATTTCACTCACCGAGCTCACAGCCAATTGATGGGCTGGCGTTTTCGTTTCATCCGCTCGAACGGAATGGCTGCCGGCGACACGCTCCAAAGAATCTCTGTCAAGCTATCGATTTCAATCTGCATGAAATTGTGAAAACTTCCTATGAGATCATGAATGCGCCGCAGATTGCCGGGAAACATGCACAAAGAGATGAGGGTCATCGAATTGAGAGTCAGAGCGCAGCGAAAAATGCGAGGCACTTGCGCCCCATGGCGAGGAGCTGGTCATACCGTGGTCGCGTCTGATGTCCAGTGCGCCCACCTAATCGACACGCCGGTTGTTCGGGAGGGGTTAAGGAGACTTTTTGACTATTGCACCGGCCTCTTTCTTGATTTGATCAAACGACATGTCCGGTTGAATCTGCAATTCCCAAAGATCGTGAAATTTGGCGCTGAGGCGGGCATCGCCGCCATACAGGATCAGCCGGTGATTTATGGGATCATAAACTGCCTGGTGATCAATCCGTGGTTGGGGACCGGGAGTGATGTTAATCCACACGTCCGTGTTTAGATCAAATGCCCATACATCATTTAGATAGCCTTCCTCGCCAAACCCGCCACAGATAATGAACCAGTTTCGTGCTGAATCATAAGCGCCCACGCTATGGCGGCGCCTGGGCGGACGGGATTTCTTTGTCTTGATGTGCTTCCAAAATCCAATGGTGTCCGCTGTTTGCGGGAAATAAAACGCCCAGGTATCATCCAGATACTCTTTTTGATCTCTATTCCACCCCCCATAGACTACCATCCGATTTTTTAAGCTATCATAAACTGCCACGTGGTCGGCTCGTCCGGGAGGATATGGTTCTTCAACGGTTGCTTTCTGCCATTTCTCAAAGGTCGCGGAGGCAGGGTCAAGATTGAGTTCCCAGATGTCGTTAAGATTGTCAAAATAATTGTCACGTCCGCCAAAAATTACCATGCGTTGGCGGCGGCTGTCAAAAATAGCGGTATGATCTTCTCGCGCCGGTCCGGTTGAGTCGGTCATATCGCGCCAAAAATTGTCTTTCAAATCAAACGACCACAGGTTGTTCCAGGCCGGGCCGTTTTCACCGCCGTACAGGATCATCCGGTGGCTGACCGGGTCATAGATAGCTGTATGGTCTTCGCTCGCCGGTGGACTCGCGCCGGCAACAGCGATTTGTTGCCAGGTGTTCTCCGCGAGGTTGAGCACCCAAACTTCATTAACGTTTTGGTCATCATCCCGTTTGCCGCCGAATAAGACAATGCGATTTTGAAGCGGGTCGTATATCAAGCCACAGTCTTCCGCGGCGGCTGGCATGAAGGAATCTCCGAATGTTTGTGTGCGGTCAATCCAGGTGCTGAGCGTATTGCCGATATAACCGTTCGCTGCCAGCGGCGAGTTATTTGGCCGCGCGGCCGGCGTCGGTTCCGACTTTACCGTTTTAGTGCTGCCACCGCAGCCAAAAGCAAACAGGATGCACGGCACCAGGCAAATGCCTGTTGCAACAAGGCGAACACGCCACAGATTTCTTATCATGATCAACCCTGCTAGTGTCAACCGTTCAGTATTGCGGGCCTTCATCGTATTTTGAAAGCCTTTTCTAATCCCAACTCTTTCAGGGTCTGGCTAACAATTGGATGGATGCCATGAATTTCAATTTCGAGGTCCCGTTTTTTCGATTTGTTGCGGAATCCCAGCAGTGCCTCGATACCTCGTTGGCTGATTGTCGGCACTTTTGAGATATCCAAGACCAACCTGCTAAATGAAGTATCCAGAACC
>DASWHH010000276.1:0-3143 GCA_036398295.1 bacterium | reverse complement strand
AATTAAGCTCGCCGACAAGTTGTGGGTGGGCAGGTCGTATCAGGTGGGCGGCAGCGGCATTCTCGGAGAGCTGGGTGACGGCGAGTCGCAGTTCAGCATCCGAGATTTGTGCATCTTGATGATCGTGTTGAGCGATAACACCGCCACTAACATGCTTATCGATTTGGTGGGTATGGAAAATGTCAACCGCACCCTGGTCGCTCTCGGCCTAAACCACACTAAATTGCGTCGCAAAATGATGGACTCCGCGGCCCGCGCCCGCGGCGATGAAAACATCTCAACGCCGCACGAGGCCAACCGCATCATGGAGATACTGTACAAAGGCGAGTTCATCAGTCGGGACGTGTGTGAGCAGATGTTGGACATTTTGAAGAAACCCAAGGCTGGTGCCATTAACGCAGCGGCGCCGGAGAGCGTACCGGTGGCGTTCAAATCCGGAGATCTTCCGGGCGTAGCGACGGAATGGGCGATAGTTTTCTTAAAGGAACGCCCATACATTTTGGTGACGATGGGCAATTACGGGAGCGAAAAAACCCTTCAAAACACCATCAGAGAGATTTCACAAATTATTTATGATTATTACTGGCGATTAGCACGCGCGAGCCAGTACGGAACTTATATCTATCCCGATTGACGCATTAAATCAATGACGCCCTCACTTTCATAGGTAATGAAATGAAGGCCTTGGCTTTTGCCTTCCGTCTTGTCCGGGTACTCATTTTCTTCCTCTCAGCAGCGACGACGGCCTGCGCTCACGAGCGTCCGCGCGTCATCGCCGGCGTTCTCGATCTCAGCCACTGGAATTTTGAAACCGATGGCCCCATCGATCTTTCCGGCGACTACGAGTTTTATTGGCAGGAACTGCTTCCGCCCGATTCCTTTCGGACTACCGTCACCCCCAACAAAACCGGCTTCATGCCGATGCCCCGCTCGTGGAATGGTTACCACCTCAACGGCCTGGTTCTTCCAGGTACTGGTTTCGCCACTTACCGGGTCACAATACTACTGCCGCCGGACTCGCATTCACTGGCGTTGAAATTGCTGGATATGGGCACGGCCTACAAGGTTTTTGCCAACGGCGAGTTGATTCTCGCCGTCGGGGAAACGGGTGTGACGGCCGGTACCAGCAAGCCTTGTTACTTGCCGCAGGTCGTGGATCTGCCGCCAGCGGCCGGGCAACTGGAGCTAATCTATCACGTTTCAAATTTTCACCACCGTCGCGGCGGCGCGTGGGAAGTGATCAGGATGGGAGCGAGCGACCAGGTTTATCGTCTGCGCGAAAGGAGACTGGCTTTTGATCTGACCCTCTTTGGCAGCATTTTCGTCATGGGGCTCTACCACCTGGCATTTTTTGTGCTCAGGCGGCGAGATGCTTCGCCGATTTTCTTTGGATTTTTTTGTTTGCTGATCGCGGTGCGTATGCTCTGCACGGTGGAACGTAATTTAATGCAGTTGTTTCCCACTATCCCCTGGCAAACTTTTGTGAAAGTCGAATATCTGTCGGTTTACTTCGCCATGCCGGTGTTTATCTTTTTTCTCAGATCTCTATTTGAGCAAGAGGTCAGCCGGAGAGTTGCCGTCGGCATCACCGTAGTTTACGCGATTCTGTCCGCCATCGTTTTGACGACGCCCGTCGCGATTTTTTCGTACACCGGGCTGTTTTTCGAATTTTTTGTCGTGTTGAGTTCCCTGTATGTCTGCTACGTTCTTATGCGCGCCCTGCAGCGCCGGCGCGAAGGCGCCATTATTTTTCTGCTCGGCTTTGTCGTGCTTTTCGCTGCGGTTGTGAACGACGTTTTAGATGTCAATGAGATTATTCAAACCGGCCACTTCGTGCAGCTTGGCCTGCTGGTCTTCATTTTCTCACAGGCGTTTATGCTGTCGTTTCGCTATTCGCGGGCTTTTTTGACAATCGACATGCAGCGCGCAGATTTGGAGAAAGCGAATGAGAATTATAAAAGAGAGCTGCAGGAGCGACAGCGAACGGAGCAGGAAAATCGCGAGTTGCAGGAGCGGCTGGAGCGCTCGCAAAAGATGGAGGCGCTCGGGCTGTTGGCTGGCGGCGTCGCCCACGACTTGAACAATATCTTGTCAGGAATAGTAACCTACCCGGATTTGCTGCTGATGGACTTGCCGAAGAGGAGCCGGCTCAAAGAACCCCTGGAAACCATCCGCAACGCCGGCTTACGAGCGGCCACCGTGGTGCAGGACTTGTTAACCCTCGCCCGGCGCGGCATTCTTCACCTTGAACCGGTGAATTTGAACGAGGTGATTTGCGAGTACCTGCGCTCACCCGAGCACGCGAAGTTGATGAGCGAACACCCCAATGTCAGAGTCTCGGAAAATCTGGACTCCGGATTACTTAACGTCAAGGGATCAGCCTACCACCTGCGGAAAGCCATCATGAATTTGGTGGCCAACGCCCTCGAGGCGCAAGCGGGTGGTGGAATCATTGCCCTTTCAACCGCCAATCGTTACGTCGATAGCCGCATCAAGGGTTATGAGGAAATTACGGAAGGCAATTACGCTGTTTTCCGTATCGAGGATCAGGGGGTCGGGATCGCCGCCGATGACTTAAAAAAAATATTCGAGCCTTTTTACACCAAGAAGGTGATGGGACGCAGCGGCAGCGGGTTGGGCATGTCCGTCGTTTGGGGCGTTGTGCATGACCATAACGGCTTTATCGATCTGCAAAGTCGGGCTGATGAAGGATCCATTTTTGAGGTCTACTTCAATGTGACAACTGAGGAATGCACCAGGGAAACCAGCAGCATTCCCATCGAAAGTTATTTGGGCAGAAACGAGCATATTTTGATCGTGGATGATATTTCCGAACAACGGGAGATCGCTTCCCGCATTCTGACTCGACTGGGATACCGCGTCTCCAGTGTGACCAGCGGCAAGCTGGCGGTGGAATTCATAAAAAACAATCCGGTGGATCTGGTAGTGTTGGATATGATCATGGATCCGGGAATCGATGGTCTTGAAACCTACCAGCAAATTGTCGCGATTCGCCCGGGAACGCGGGCCATCGTCGCCAGCGGCTATTCCGAAACCGATCGCGTGAAGGAAACGCAGAAACTGGGAGCGGGGCGTTACATCAAAAAACCGTACACACTGGAGAAAATCGGCCTGGCGGTACG
>DASWHH010000275.1:0-8099 GCA_036398295.1 bacterium | reverse complement strand
AGCCGTTTGGGACCGAAGACCCTGATTGAAAAACTAGAAGCCTAAGGAGCTTGGCATCCCTCCGGGATGGAAAAGCGGGAAACAAAATATCAGGTCAAAAGTATAAAGTGGTCGAACAAATATATTGAAAGGGTAAACTGAGTAATCATGGCAAAAAAGCAAAAAAAGGTAGATAACCGGCCCAAACAATCCATTGAAAAATACCTGGAGGAAATAGGTGGGTTTACACCGTTGCCTCCTGAGGAAGAGATTGAGTTGACGCGTCGGATTCGAAAAGGCGAATCCAAAGCCTTAGATAAATTAGTTAAGGCCAACTTGCGGTTCGTTATCAGTGTGGCCAAGGAATATCAGGGACAGGGGTTGCCACTGCAGGATTTGATCAGCGAGGGAAACTTGGGCCTTATCAAAGCTGCGCAGCGATTCGATGAAACCCGCGGATTCAAGTTCATTTCCTACGCCGTATGGTGGATTCGTCAATCCATTTTGCAGGCATTGGCGGAGCAGTCGCGTGTGGTGCGGTTGCCGTTGAACCGTGTTGGCGCAATCAATAAAGTGGGCCGCGTGCTTGAGCGGCTGGAAAAACAGTACGGACGTGAGCCCAGCATGACGGAAGTTGCCGACAGCATGGAAATGACCGACTACGAAGTTGCCGACGTGATGAAAACTTCTGCACGTCATCTTTCTTTGGACGAGCCGTTCAAAGAGGACGAAGGCAACAATTTGCTGGATGTGCTGGAGAGCGACAAATACGCTCCACCCGATGACTCGCTGATGCAGGAGTCCCTGAAAGAGGAGATCGACAAGGTGTTGGTTACCCTCAAACCCCGCGAGGCCGAGATCATTCGTTTGTATTTTGGTCTCGAAGGCGACCGCCCGCTGACTCTCGAGGAAATCGGCGAGCACTTTCAGCTTACACGCGAGCGCGTTCGGCAAATCAAGGAAAAAGCCCTGCGCCGGATGCGCCACCGTTCGCGGCTGGAACCCCTGCGTAAATATCTCGGCTAAATCCGTTTTTGATTCCTTTTCAGCCCTCGTTCCGCCAATCGGGACGGGGGTTTTTTGTTTTGTCTAAAACGAAATCGACGTTGCACCAGTCTTTATAAAGCCATATATTTGCATTCATGGAAGCATCTTTTGCCGAAGTCGTTTTCCCGCGTACAATTGATCGCCCTTTTACCTATCGTATACCGCCGGACTTAGGTCACCTTGTGAAAATCGGTTGCCGGGTTTTGGCGCCTTTTGGTCCGCGCCGGCTGACTGGTTTCATAGTTGGAGTTAAAGCCAGCACCAGGCTGGCGGACTCAGAATTGAAAGACATTCACGATGTTTTGGATTTACAGCCACTTTGCTCAGATGAACTCTATCGATTGGCGCGGTGGATTTCCGACTATTACCTTTGTCCCCTCGGGGATGCGCTCAAAGCCGTTTTACCGGCGATTCTGTTTCAAAAATCGCGGCAGTATGTGGAATTGGTGGCGGAAAATATCTCCTCCCTGGGGTGGATGTTGAAAAACGCGGCACCTCGCCAGGCTCAAATTGTGAGATATCTCTCCAAGAGCGGCCGACTGCCGGTCACGCAACTTATGAAGCGAATCGGGGCGCGCAATTTGATGTCCAGCATTAATGACTTGCAGGCGCAGGGCTTTGTTATGGTGCAACATGTCCTTCCAAAATCCCAGGTGAAAACCAGGTTGGCCAGGTTCGTGCGCTTGAATCCCGAAATCACCGGCGCGGAGGCTTGGAATCAGCAAGTTGATGGCGGAAGAAAACTGACTGCCCGCCAGATTCGCTGTCTGCAGTATTTGAAGGAAACCGGCGCAGAAATCAGCCAGAAAGATCTGCTGTTCATCAGCGGCATTGGTTTGAGCACGCTGAAGTCTCTGCAAAAAAGATCTCTGGTAGAATTATATGACAAGGAAAGCGAGCGGAATTATTACCGACATGCCGAAATCGTGGAGCCGCCAAAAATCATCCTGAATGAAGAGCAGAAATCGGCTTTCGAGCAGGTTGCTGCTGCTATCGGCAAAAACGAATTCAGCACGTTTTTGCTGCACGGCGTCACCGGCAGCGGCAAAACTCAGGTTTACATTGAAGCCATTTACGTCATTCTGCAAACGGGGCGCGACGCCATCGTACTGGTGCCAGAGATTTCACTCACCCCGCAAACTGTCCAGCGTTTTCGATCCCATTTTAGAGACCAGGTAGCGGTACTGCACAGCGCCATGTCACCGGCAGAACGCTACGATTCCTGGCGCCGGCTAAAAAGCGGTGAGGCGCGGGTGGCGATTGGCCCGCGTTCGGCGATTTTTGCCCCGCTGCGCCAGCTCGGATTGATAGTGGTAGATGAGGAACAGGAGGATTCCTACAAGCAGGCGGATCCGAACCCGCGTTATCACGCGCGCGATGTGGCGGTAATGCGCGCAAAGTTGAACAACGCGGTGGTGATTCTCGGTTCCGCCACACCCTCAGTGGAATCCTACTATAACGCGCAGATTGGCAAGTATCAGATCTTGAAATTGCCGCGGCGCGTGGACGACATCCCCATGCCGAAGGTGGAAATTCTCGAGCTGCAAAAGGAGCAGCGCCTGTCCGGAAAAAAAGAGATGCCAGTCTTTTCCCGCCTTCTGGCGCAAGAGATTGACAAGCGAATTATGAATCAACAGCAAGTGATTTTACTGCTTAATCGGCGCGGATTTTCCAATTTTATCAAATGCAAAGATTGCGGTTTCATCGAGAATTGTAAGAATTGCCAGATAGCGTTAACCTATCACCTGCGGGGGAGGAGATTGCGCTGCCATTATTGCGGCTATACCAAAAAAGCGCCCGAAGTCTGCCCCGAATGCGGCAGTGCCGATGTTCTCTTTCGCGGTCTCGGCACGCAACGCGTTGAGGAGGATATCAAAGAGCGATTTCCCAGTGCGCGGGCGGTGCGAATGGATTTGGACACCACCGGCCGTAAATGGGCACATGATCGCATTTTGCGGGATTTCGAGCGCGGCAAATATGATATTTTGCTCGGTACGCAAATGATCGCCAAAGGACTGGACTTTCAGAAAGTCACGCTGGTGGGGGTAATCAACGCGGATATCGGGTTGTTCCTTCCCGACTTCCGCGCTGGTGAACGCTCCTTTCAACTTCTCACCCAGGTGGCGGGGCGTGCCGGACGTAAAAATTTACCGGGTGAGGTGATCATTCAAACCTATTCGCCGTTCAATTTCTGCCTGGTTTGCGCCAAGACCCATGACTTCGTCAAGTTTTTTAACAAGGAAATTGAAGAACGCCGGGAACTACTTTATCCACCCTTCGGACGAATTATTTCGATTCTCTTTAAAGGGAAAGACGAAAAAAAAGTGATGGAATCAGCGGGGAATTTTGCCCAGGTTTTGAAAAGCGAGAAAGTGCCATTTCAAGTGTTGGGTCCGACGCCCTCACCGCTGGTGAGAATTCAGAACAAATACCGCTGGCATGTTCTGTTAAAGGGAAGCAAACGGCTCGATGCGTCGGGAAAACTGCTTCGGCAAGCGGTGCGGACCGCGGAGAAGAAATTTCGCGAGGACTTTAAAGTGCGCGGGATTCAGATTGCCGTGGATGTCGATCCGGTCTCGTTGCTTTGATGATGCAACCGATACCATCGCTCAAAGCGATGGTATCGGTATTGTTTTCACTGCTACTGCTTCACTACTCCCACGTGATTGCCTTCCGGATCAGCAAACAATCCAAATGTAACCATGTTTGGAATCTCCGTTTCCGGGACCACGGTCTTGCCGCCGAGGCTCTCGGCCTTTTTTAATGCCGCTTTGACATCCGGCACACCCACATAAAACGTCACGTATCCGGGCTGACCCGGTTGCGCTGGGCCAACGCCGCCACCAATGCCGCCTTGCGCCGCTTCCACGAGTCCGTAATTCATCGGATTGTCCGCGTTGATTTTCCAATCGAACAACTTGCTGTAAAAATTCTGCAGTTTCTTTCCATCCTTACCTATGACTTCAAAATGAACTACTGGTGCTGCCATAATGTTTACTCCTTTCGTTTGAGGTTAATTGTCTATAATTAAAGTAATCATCCTAATGACGAATGAATTGTACAAAATCGACAATTCTGAAAAGTTATTCTCGGTAACGCAACATCAATGTTGTGTTACCGGGCAAGTGTCCAAACTCCTACGCGATGCGTAATTATGCGTCACTACAAAGTCAACGATATCTAAAAAACCGCGCAGCTCAGGGAATAAATCGGGGGAAACCAGTTGGCCAAAACTTCCCACGAGTCGCCTTCATCTCGGCTAAACAATATTTGCCCGGTGCTGGTGCCGAAATAAACGCCGCTTTGGTCGCAGGTATCGCCCGCCATGGCATGACGGAGCACGTTAAGATAAGCGTTTCTAGTAGGCAGGCCTTTCGTTAACCGCTTCCAGCTTTGACCGCGATTTCGGCTGCGGAAGACTGCGAACTTGCCATCTGCGGGACACCGAAATTCCGGTCCGACTTCCGGAATCACGTAAATGGTGTCGGGATCGTGCGGATGGATTTGTAGCGGAAATCCAAATCGCGAGGGTAACCCCTCCGAAATATCAATCCAATCGCGACCGGCGTTCTCACTGCGATAAACACCGCAGTGATTCTGTTGATACAGTAGCTCCGGCTCTGCCGGATGCGCTGCCATGTGGTGCACACATTGACCGACAGCCGGATATTTGTCGGGCATAAAATCCGCCAGCACGCCTTTGTTGCGCGCCTCCCAACTCGCGCCGCCGTCTTCGGTGGCAAACGCACCGGCTGCCGAAATTCCAACAATCATTTTGTTTTTGTCTTCGGGGTGAAGACAGATGCTGTGCACCATCAGGCCGCCGGCGCCGGGAAACCACTTGTCGCGGGTGGCGTGATTGGAGAGACTTTTGACTTCGCTCCAGTTCTGTCCGCCATCTGTGGACTTAAAAAGCGCGCCGGGATCGACGCCGGCATAAAGGACTCTTGGTTCATTGCTTCGGCCGGGCGCGAGGTACCAAATGCGGACAACTTTTTTCTCCGCGCCCTCTTCGAAGCGAACGCCCGATTTGGTTTCCTTCCAGGTTTGGCCAAAATTTTTGCTGGATTGAATGTTGGGTCCCCACCAACTACTATTCACCGCCGCCCAAATAGTGGGTTGCTTGCGAAGATCAAAAGCCATATGATGGACGTCAGTACCTTTAAAAAACGGACCATTAATTTGCCACTTCTTGCGATTCAATGCGCTGGTGAAAAGAAATCCGCCTTTATGGGTACCGACGAGCAGGTAAACCCTTTTTGGCATAGTCCCTCCTGAAAAAGAGATATGAAATCTCTCTAAAGGTTCTATTAAACATGCAGAGAAATTTCTTTACGGCAATTGTTGAGATTGGTTACACCGGCAGTATCTTTGGCTCAATGGTGATCAAGATAAGATGCGAAACCGGAGTAGATTCCCGCCAAAAGCATGCGGGAATGACAGCTAATCGAGACTCTTTGAACAGCCCAAAACTAGCCGATGCCGGCATTACGAAACGAAGTCAACTGAACATTGCCCGGCAATACTCCCGTTTCATGCGCGCAATGTGGGAAATGGGAATTTCTTTCGGACAGACGGCTTCGCATTCGGCGTGGTTGGAGCAATCGCCGAAGCCTTCAGCATCCATCTGCTGCACCATGCGGATGACCCGGCGCTTGCGTTCCGGCTGACCCTGCGGCAGGAGGGCAAACTGTGATATTTTAGCCGCGACAAATAGCGAGGCGGAGGCGTTGGGGCAAGCCGCCACGCACGCGCCACAACCGATGCAGGCGGCGGCATCCATAGCTTCTTCGGCGATGTCTTTGGGAATGGGGATGGCGTTGGCATCGGGCGCGCCGCCGGCGTTCATAGAAATGTAACCGCCCGCAGCGATGATGCGGTCGAACGCGGTGCGATCCACCACCAAATCTTTGATGACCGGAAAGCCTCGCGCACGCCACGGTTCGATGACGATAGTGTCGCCATGTTTGTACTGGCGCATGTGAAGCTGACAGGTGGCGGTGCCTTTCCAGGGGCCGTGCGCCACGCCGTTGATGACCATGCTGCACATGCCACAGATGCCTTCGCGGCAGTCGTTGTCGAACTCCACGGGATCCTGGCCATCTTTTATCAACTTTTCGTTGAGTACATCGAGCATTTCCAGAAAGGACATGTGCTGAGAGACGTTTTCGAGTTTGTAGATAACGAATTGGCCTTTGCTTTGAGAGTTCCTTTGTCGCCAGATTTTGAGGTTGAGGGTCATCGAGTGCATAGAATCTTTGCTCCGCAAAAGTTTATTCTAAATTTTCCAGATCTGCTAAGTCTTGTTGTCGCCCGCTTGCTCTTTTGTTTCGCTTTAAGTTTTCCAAATCGATGAAATTGATTGTCACGTTCTCCATCGTAATTTGCTTTTTTGCAGAGAAGCAACTTTCAAAATCAACACCTGCCAAAGACATGATCAAATCGATCCGATTTGGGGGATAACCCAACTGGATGATTTGATCGGGGTCTTTAAAATCCTCCGCCTTTAAACCGAGCGAGCCAAAACCGAATTGCTGCAACGCTTTGATGAGGCTTGCAGCGTTTTCCACGCTCGGATCGATCCAAACATCCAAATCTTTGGTGTAGCGCGGATGTCCGTGAAGTGCTACAGCATAGCCACCAACCACAAGATAACGCACGTTATTTTCGTTTAACGATTGTATAAACTCTTTGAAGTCGCGGTTCAGCATGATATTTCCACTGGTGGTACTCTTGCCGAATTTGTTCTAACGTTGCCAGCCGCACGTGATAGGGCTGCTTCTGCCAATATTCAAAATCAGACTTCTTGTCTCCGATTTTTGTTTTGGTGTAAACTCTCTCAATCATTTTTATAACTCCACCGCGTCAGCTTCGCATTTTCAAACTCAAGCGGCTCTTTGTGCAAAGTCGGTTTTTTGCCATCACCTTTGTATTCCCACGCCACCACGTAACAGAAGTTATCGTCGTCGCGTTTGGCTTCGTCGTCGGGAGTTGGTTATTTCAAATTCATGTCAGCAATTACCTTATCCAGAGGTATGCTTGCCTCGTTCTTTGAATCTTCTTTTGCTTCTCTCAATTCTCTCAAATCCTCATAATCCTCTAATGCTTCTTGAAGGGCGAGAAACTCCTCGTAAGGTATTACGACAAATTCCTTTTTGCCATTCTTTTTTATAATTTGTGGATTAAGTACCATTTTTTGCTCCTATCTGTATGCTTCTCTGCGGTGTTTTATTCTGTATATGATGATGGTGTTGCCTTCGACCTCAAATAAAACTCTCCAATTACCTATTCTTAGTCTGTATTCTGCAGTGTGATTTGTCAATCTTTTAACGTCACCGCGTAAATCATTTTCCATTTCCATTATTCTTGAGACAATTTTTTTGGCATCCGACTTGGGGATCCTTAAGATCTTTAACTGCCTTTGGTTTCAGTAAGGTTTGATATTTCATTAAGTGACAATCTTACTTATAGCTCCGCTGCGTCAGCTTCACATTTTCAAACTTCAACGGCTCTTTGTGCAGCGCCGGTTTTTTGTCTTCACCTTTGTATTCCCACGCCGCCACATAGCAGAAGTTGTCGTCGTCGCGCTTGGCTTCGCCTTCGGGAGTCTGGTATTCCTCGCGGAAGTGGCCGCCGCATGATTCGTTGCGGTGGAGAGCATCGCGCGCCATCAGCTCCGCCAGATCGAAATAGTCCGCGAGACGGCCAGCGTATTCAAGATTCTTGTTGAGCTCCTCACCGCTGCCGGGTACGGTAACATTTCCCCAAAATTCTTCTTTGAGTTTTGGAATCTCCTGCATGACTTTTTTGAGGCCGCTTGCGGTGCGACCCATGCCCACGCCTTCCCAGGCCATCATTCCCAATTGGCGATGGTATTCGGTGACGGTTTTGTTTCCTTTTATGTTGAGAAATTTATCGATCTGGTTGGTGACTTCATCTTCAACCTGCCTGAATTCTGCATCTGACGTTTTCGCTCCGCTGACGCCGCTGGTGGCGATGTAGTCACCGATGGTGTAAGGGATAACGAAGTAGCCATCCGCGAGTCCTTGCATAAGCGCGCTGGCGCCAAGACG
>DASWHH010000274.1:0-5103 GCA_036398295.1 bacterium | reverse complement strand
TTGCATTTTTCATTCAGCAACTTCTTAGTCAACCGCAAGGGAGTTTTTTAGTTTGACGCATGTATGATTGGTCGAGGCGGTTTTCAAGGCTATTCAAAGAATTTTTTGGATAGCCTTCTTTGCATTTACGGGTACAGCATTTTGAGTAAACCGTAGTCCCGACCCCTTGTGGGTCGATATTGTTGCACCAAACTCAGTTTCCAATGACAGCCGCCCACGAGGGGGCGGGGACTACCTTAAATGACAATTCAGAGAAGGGAGAAAATGAGAATCCACAGCACAGCATGGTTGATTGCGTTAGTTTTTGCCTTCACCAAAGTTATCATTGCCCAGGAACCACTAACTCTGCAACAGGCTATAGAAATCGGCCTACGGAATAATTATTCAATTATTGTGGCGGAAAACGAAGCCATGATTTCCGAAAACAACGCGTCTCTCGGAAACGCCGGCTTCTTGCCCACCATCGATGCCACCGCGGGGAGCAACAAATCGATTTTTGATACCCGGCAGGAATTTGCCAACGGCACCAGCAGTGAGCGCGACGGCGCCGAAACCACCTCGCAGAACGCGGCGGTCAATCTCAACTGGACGGTTTTTGACGGCTTTAATATGTTTACGTCGCTGAAGCAATTTAATACTCTGCGAGACATCGACGACATCAACGCCAAAATTGCCGTGGAAAATACCGTCGCTGACATTATCGCGGTTTACAGCAACATTATTCAGCAGCAACAGCTGTTAACCGCTTTTGGGGAGGCTATCAAGATTTCGCAAGAGCGCAGCTCCATCGCCGAGGGCAAATACAATATTGGTTCCGGCTCGCGCTTGGAATGGAATCGCGCCAAAGTGGATTTGATCGCCGATAGCTCGGCTTATCTCCGCCAGGAGGTAATTTTGGCGGATGCGCGGACCGATCTCAACCGCCTACTGGCGCTTAATATTAGTACGCGATTTACCATCACGGATACCATAGGCATTGACGCCAATTTTGCGTTCGACAATGTAAGGCAGACGACACTGCAGCAAAATAATTTACTGCAGTTGGCCCAAAAAAACATTCGGCTGGCGCAGCTGAGTTTAAACGGGGTGCGTTCGGAATGGCTGCCGGAAGTCCGGCTCAACGTTGGCTACGATTATTCGCGCAGCGAGTCCGATGCCGGCTTCTTCCTTTTCAACCGCAATCGCCGCTTCAACTACGGTGCGACGCTTTCATGGAATTTGTTCGATGGATTCAACACACGCCGCGAATCTCAGAACACCAGACTTGATATTGAAAACCGAGAATTAGAATACCAGGATATTCAAACTCTGGTGGATGCCGATCTAGCGAAGACATTCAAACGCTACGAAGTTAGCCTGACGGTGGTGAAATTAGAAGATGAGAATGTGCAACTTGCCCGGCAGAACGTAGAGATCGCGCTGCAGCAATTTCGGCTCGGCGCTATCACTTCGGTGGATTTGCGGGAAGTTCAAAACAACTTTGTGGATTCCGAAACTCGTTTCATCGCGGCACAGCTCACGGCCAAATTAGCGGAAACCGAGTTGCTGCGACTCAGCGGGCAGCTGGTGCAGTAGATTACCCATTTCCCAAAAGAATCAGCGTTAAATCTGCGTCCAATTCTCATTTGCAGCAGCCTGCAAAAACATGCGGGCTGAAACATAACAAAAATCGATTTCCTGGACAGCCGCGGCAATCCTCGAAAACACCGTTGCCAACGGTGTTGGATCAGATCGTCCGCTGGATCGTTTTCGTCAGTTTTCTGCGATACAGTATAACGTCTGCCTTCCCCTTAAATATAACTCTTGATCCACTACTGCGGCCGAAGCTTCAAAATCATCATCGAGCTGGTTGGTGGCCAGCACTTCAAATTGCGGGCCGTTTTTCAGAACCAGCGTGGCGCCGTTGCGACTGGTGATGTACACCCGGTCCGCCGCACCCACTGGCGAGCTATAAATATTGTTCAACCCTTCGAGCCGCTGCGGTTCGTAGTTCGGCTTGCCGGTACGGGCGCTGAAATTAGAGAGAATCGCCGTGTTCACTTTGAGAAAGTACAGGTGGTCATCGTACAACAGCGGCGAAGGCACATATGGCGTGTCGCGGTCGTGCTGCCAGACGATGGCCGGCGTGTCGTTGATGTGACCCCTGGCGTCGCCGAGGCGAATGGCCTGCAGCGCGCTGCCGCGAAACCCGCTCATCACGAACACCATGCCAGCGCTGTGCACGGGCGAAGGAATGGCGTTCACCGTCATGCCGCTGGACTCCCAGAGGATCTTGCCGGTGTTGAGATCGTAGCTGCGGACGCGATTGGTGGCATTGACGATCACCTGCGGCGCCCCGTTGTGATTCACCACCAGCGGCGTGGACCACGAGGTCGGTTCGTCACGATCGAATTTCCAGATTTCCTTGCCGGTTTTCTTGTCGAGGGCGACGATGAACGACTGCCCTTCGTGATCCCAGTTGATGACCAACTTGTCGCCATGAAGCGCCGGTGAGCTGCCCTCGCCGAACCCGTTGCGAGTGGACATGTCGCCTAAGTCCTTTTGCCATTTCAAATTGCCTTTCAGATCGTAACAAAAAACTCCGCGTGATCCGAAGTAGGCAAACAGCAGCTCGCCATCCGTTATTGGCGAATTGGAGGCCCAACTGCCATCGTTATGCGTGCCTTCGTGGGGCAGTGCCTGGGTGGCGGTTTGCCGCCACAAAATCTGGCCGTCTTTCCGGTTTATGCTCAAGATGGTGAATTGGTGAGCTTTGTCGGTTGAAACGCCCCGGCCTCTTCGCTGATCGGCAGACTGGTTTTGGCCGGACGAAGCCGCGCCGCCGGCCGGCGCGGTTTCAATGGCCGTCAAAATGAAAATCTGCTCTCCCCAGATGACCGGCGTGGCGTGGCCCTGTCCGGGAACGGTGATTTTCCAGCGGATGTTTTTGTCGGCGCTCCATTCCATGGGTGGATTGGCATGGGGCGCGACGCCCGTGGCCAGCGGTCCGCGCCATTGCGGCCAGGTGCGCTGGTAATCGAGGTTGGGTTCGCTGGCCAACAACAAATTCGAAAAACACACCAAAGAGAGTGTAAGCAATGCAGTGCGTCTCATCAGGTTTCCCTTTCTCTTTTGAGTTCCTGTAACACAACATTAATGTTGTGTTAACTCAATTGCAAGCAAAAATTCTCCCTACTTTCCTGTTGCGCAAATAGATTCGTTTGCTTATATTTGCGCGGCTCATGAAACCGACCCACTCAAAAATTTCTCTTTCAATCCTTCAAATATGCAAATTCACGACCTGTTAACCGAAAAACGCCTGCGCCATCTCGAACCGATGGTGGCAGAAATCAACGTGCAGGAGCTCAAATCCAAAATCGACAGCGGCGAAATTTTCAAACTGGTTGAGGTATCCAACCCGGAACATTTTCAGCAGGGACATATCAAAGGCGCCATCAATATTCCCCTTAATTCGTTAGAACTGGCAGCGGTGCAGCAATTCCGCAAATTCCAGCAAATCGTGGTGTATTCACAGGACGCCAATTCCAGTGTCGGCGCCGTGGCCGCTCGCCTGCTGCAAAAATCGGGATTCGCCAATGTGCTGGCTTTGAAGGGCGGCAAGGAAGCGTGGAAGAACGCCGGGTTTCCTTTAGAGGGGCAGGCCAATGATAAAGGTTAAAAGCATCTACGCCAAAGCCGCGGCCGAAGATGGCCGCCGTCTTTTGGTGGATTTGTTCTGGCCAGAGGGCATGAAAACCCGTGAGGCCAAAGTGACGGAATGGCTGCACCAGTTGGGACCCAGTTACGATCTCCAGCGCTTTCATTATAACACCGCGAATTGGGAAACCTACAAAAATATGTATCTTAAAGAACTGATGTCTGACACCGCCAAAAAGCAAACCCTGCGAGAGTTGGCTGAGAAGTCTAAAAAAGAAACGGTCACGTTGCTGTACGGCAACAAGGATGTGCAGCACAATCATGCGGTGATAGTGAAAGAGTTGATCGAGGACCAGTTCTTGAATAGTAAAGCCCGTTAGATTTGGCGAAATCGGGTTATGCCAAACAGGAATATCTGTGGCAGAAACACCAGAATCGAGGCGGTGCAAAGAGGTCATGGTAAAGAAACTCAGACAAAATACTTCATCAATTTTCATATTAGGGTAGATATCTAACCTCGTTCCGCCGAAACGATTTGGTTTCTAATATTGTCTCGGAATGATTTCGTTTACAGCCATTTCAATTCCTTTGCCGTGTCACAAAGATTTACCCAATTTGCTTTAAATGCGCCAATGGAGAAGTAATGCCCAAACTACCCTTCAACATCTACGTTACCCGCGTCATCCCGCAGCCGGGTTTGGACATTGTGCAAAAACATATCGAGCGGGTGGAAATCAATACCGCCGACCACATCCTCAGTCGCGACGAGCTTCTGCAAAAAGTCAAAGGCCGCGATGGCTTGCTGCCGCTGCTGACGGACAAAATCGATAGCGCGGTGATGGACACGGCGGGCGAGCAGCTCAAAATCATCGCCAATTATGCCGTTGGTTTCGACAATATCGATCTCAAAGCCGCCACTCAGCGTGGTATCATGGTCACCAATACCCCCGGTGTTTTAACCGACGCGACTGCCGATCACGCGTGGGCGCTGCTGTTTGGGGTCGGCCGCCGCATCGTTGAGTCGGACAAATTCGCGCGCGCGGGCAAATACCACGGCTGGGGCCCGATGATGTTTTTAGGAGCCGACATCACTGGCCGCACCCTCGGCATCGTCGGCGCCGGCAGAATTGGCGCGGCGGTAGCGCTTAAATCCCGCGGTTTCAACATGCGCGTGCTCTATTCCGACGAAGTCGCCAACCCGACCATCGAGAAAGAAGTGGGGGCGAAAAAAGTTCCGTTCGAGCAACTGCTGCGCGAGTCCGATTTTGTTTCCGTGCACGTGCCGCTGTTTCCAAGCACGCTTCATCTATTTAATGATAAGTCTTTTAAATTGATGAAAAAGACGGCATATCTCATCAACACCTCGCGCGGCCCGGTGATCGACGAAGCGGCCTTAGCGCGGGCGTTGAAAAACGGGGTGATCGCCGGTGCCGCGCTGGATGTGTTTGAGGAAGAGCCGAAAATTCA
>DASWHH010000273.1:0-1572 GCA_036398295.1 bacterium | reverse complement strand
AAGTAGAGAGGCAAAGATGATCATTACAGTCTTCTTGGAATGCATGAGGACCTCCTTTGGTTGAGTGAAAAACGAGCTGACAAACTTCCGATGTTTGTGTGAATTGGAATAGTCAAAATTCCAAACAAAGTCAAGTTCGTTTTTGTTCCACGTTCGCCTCGCCAATTTAGCGGCTGAAACCAATCGCGCCGATCAGCGCACGAATGTGGCAGGCGCCGGCGAGTTACTTAGACTGCCCCGCTATTTTAATCTTTATTATCCCCAACTTTGCGTCTCGGCGTCTTTGTGCTTGGTGGATTATTCAGTCCGAACAGGAAAATCAACGGCCGCCACAGCCGTTTGGCCCAGGCGGCCTCAGAGTGGTCGCCCTCTTTGTCGAAAAAACTCACGAAATCCTTCCCTTCTTTCAGCCCTTTCTGCAAAAGCAATTTTTTAAATTTGCGGAAATAGGGTAGCCCGGAGGTTTCGCCGCCGGTGCCGCCGTGATCAAAGTAGATGCGGACGTCGTTCGGTGGATGCTTGGTCCGGCTGATCATTCTCAACACTTCGCCTTTGCGCCAGCCCAGCGTGCTCGAAAAACAGCCTGCCTTGGAAAATACTTCCGGATGCTTCCAAAGTAAATAGAGCGAGATGAGCCCCCCCATTGAAGAACCCATCACCGCCGTGTCGTCGCGATCGGCTTTGGTGCGGTAAGTGATGTCGATAAATGGCTTGACTTCGGTGATGAGAAAGCGCATGTACCTTCTGCCTTTCGGGGTGTCCGAGTATTCCTTCAGGCGGTCCGGCGAGTTGTAAATCCCAACCACGATGATTTCCTCAATCTTTTTCTGGCGGATTAATCTATCTGCGGTTTCGTCGACCTGCCATTCGACTCCGGCAAAAGCAGTGGCGGGATCGAAAATGTTTTGACCATCGTGCATATAAAGTACCGGGTAACGCTTGCGGGTAGTTCGGTTGTAGCTCGGCGGCAGCCAAACGACCAATGTGCGCCTGGGCGTCAAGTACCTTGAGCGAAAGCTCTCGTGGTATTTGACGGTGCCGGTAATGGCGCTGGCTGGTCTATTGACCAGGTCCCGCCAGTTGGCCACCCGGATGTCGACGATTTGGTGTTTTTTCACCGTGAGATAGCGGTTGGCGCGGACGATGCCGTTTTCAAGAACTTCCTCGGTCTCCCACGAGCCGCGTGTTATCTTATACGAAAGTCTGGCGTTCTTTGGAAATTCCAGAGTTCGTTCCCAGTAACCCTTTGCCCGGCGCTGCAATTCCACCGCGTTCGGTTTCCATTTGCCGAGACGGGGGTGGTTGCCGGTGATAAAAATGATGTCTCGATTCGAATTGGTTTCGGGCGCGTGAACTCGGAAGGTTATTATGCAGGTTTGGTTTGGCAAGGCACAAAAGGAATAGAGATCTAAGTAAGTTCCGATAACTTCTCATTTAGGACTTGTCGAATCACCTCCCTCGACCCTGAATCCCTGAATCGACTCATCGCCGACCTACAGGCGGCCACTTTCCTTGAACACAATACTAAGGGTAATTCTTGAACTTCTTCGCCTTCATCAAATTAACTTAATG
>DASWHH010000272.1:0-2282 GCA_036398295.1 bacterium | reverse complement strand
TCTTCGGCCAACACTTCCGGCGGGCAGGCTTCGATGCAAAGTAGGCACCCTTTGCATAAATCGGCTTCAATTTCCACGCGCCCGCGAGATTTATCTGCAGGGCGAGTTCCTTTGGTTATTTCAGGCTGTTCAGGTTTCACATTGACCTCGGATTCCAAACTGGTTAAAGATGGCAACAATACGGCTTGATCATGGTGGGTTAAGCGAGAATACATTTTTTGTTTGACCATGGGCTCGTCCCTTTTTAGTTCAATCGTTGGTGAAGTCTCTCTTCGTCAAACAGCAAATATTTGATGGTTGTTTTCAAATCCGTCAAGTCGTCCGATTTGATGATGAAGGCGTCGGCAATCCAGGTGCGAAAATCGTTTTTCAGCTCAGGATGAGTGGAGGTGATGACCAGCTTGAGATCGTCGCGCATTTTGACATATTCATTCAGATTTTCAAATCCGCTGCCCACTGGTGTCTCTAATTCCGAAATGATGAGATCGAACTTGATATTTTCGAGATAGGCAATCGCTTCCTTGCTGTCTGCCGCGGTGAGCACGTGAAAGCCCTCAGCTTCCAGTTCCGAGCAGTACCGTTCGCGCCACGCGGCGGTTTCGTCGATAATCAAGACCGTTTTTTCCATTTTTGTGTCTCCCCTCGTAGTTCGGCCAACATCAAAAGATGCTAAGATCCTTCATGTAACCGCCGTCAGGTGGCGCTGAACAGTGGCTACAGCCGGTGGCTGGCTTCAACTAAGCAAAAGCCAACTTGGCAAAATTAAGAATCTCTTTGCGCTTCACTGGTTTGTGCAAATAGGCAAAGACCCCTAAGCCTTCAATCTGGCGATGCATTTCTGTGTCACCATTGACCGAGATGATGATAACCCGGGATTTAGGCGATTTGGTTTTGATCTCCTTCAGAACTTCTACCCCGGACTTTCCAGGCAGGTGCACGTCTAACAGAATGACCGGGTAAAACTCATGGCCAATGCTTTCGCTGGCTTGCGAGCCTTCGGGGACGGAGTTGACCTGGTAGCCGGCTTTTTCTAAGATTTTTGTCAACGAACGCCGGAACTCCGAGTTGTCGTCAACCAACAAAATTCGATTGTTCACCGCACGTGTCCTCCACATTCAAGTCTCTGCTCATACCCAAACAGATCATCAAAATAAATATTCGATGCCCTACAGAGAAAAAATTATGCCAGGGTTTTACAAACGACAGACTTGAAGTGGACGGTTGCGCAATTAGCTTGTTTAACAAATAGTTAGTGGAGGTGGTGCTGAGATGGTTTAAGCGGAAATAGCGAGTCTATATTCTCAGAATTGCCAAAACGCTATGAGGGTATTCTTAATTATGAGAATGGCGGGCGCAAGGAGCAAGGCGCAAAGCGCAGAGAGAGCAAAGAGCAAAGAGCAAAGAGCAAAGAGCAAAGAGCCCTATGCGCTGCCCTTTAATCCTTAACCTTAATTCCCAATTCCGCTAGCTTGCGATAAAGGGAGGACAGGCTCAGGCCCAGAATTTTCGCGGCTTTGCCTTTGTCCTGGTCGGCGGCCTCGAGTGCGCGCATGATGGTGTTCTCCTCGAACCGTCGCACCGAAGATTTCAAATCGGGTTTTTGTTTTAGCGAGGCGTAGCCCTCGGGACTAATGTGAGGGAAGTGATCCACGGTGAGCGATTGGGTATCGCACAAAATAATAGCGCGCTCGACCGCATTTTCCAATTCGCGAACATTGCCTTTCCACTCATAGTCTATCAGCATGTTCATGACGTGGTGGTCTACGCCACGAATGTGTTTGTTGAGCTGGCCATTGTGAACTTTGATGAAGTAGTTCACCAACTCCGGGATATCTTCTTTCCGTTCTTTTAGCGGCGGGATGTTGATGCCGATGACGTTCAGCCGGTAGTACAGGTCTTCGCGAAAAAAGCCCTTCTCCACCTCAGTCGCGAGGTTTTTGTTGGTGGCAGCGATGATGCGGACGTCCACGATTTCGGAGGTGGTGCTGCCGACCGGCAGAATCTCTTTGAGTTCAATCGCGCGCAGCAGTTTTACTTGCAGAGGAAAAGGCACGCTGGAGATTTCGTCCAAGAAAATGGTGCCGGTGTCGGCCGCTTTGAACAAACCACTTTTGTCGCGTAGCGCTCCGGTGAACGAGCCTTTCACGTGGCCGAAAAGCTCGCTTTCGATGAGATTTTCGGGCATGGCAGCGCAGTTGATCGGCACGAAGCGCTTTTTGGAGCGCGGGCTCTTTTTGTGGATGCTGCGCGCAATTAATTCTTTGCCGGTGCCGCTGGCGCCG
>DASWHH010000271.1:0-26894 GCA_036398295.1 bacterium | reverse complement strand
AGCACAGTGACTCCAAGTTTTTCAAAAATATCAGACGCCTTCTTTCGTTGATCTTTGTTTAAACCCATTCACTTCCTCCTCCTCAATATATCTTCCCACCCGCAAAATCATTCCCTCGTCAAAGGGTTTACCTATGATCTGCGCGCCAATGGGCAAGTTCTTTGAATCCAGTCCGCAGGGAACGGAAATCGCCGGCAGTCCCGCCAGGTTAACGGAAACCGTGTAGATGTCGGAGAGATACATTTCTAACGGGTCACTGGTTTTCTCGCCCAACTTGAAGGCCGTAGTTGGCGCGGTTGGCGTCAGCAGGCAATCGCAGTTTTCAAAGGCGCGCTCGAAATCCTGTCTAATGAGTGTGCGGACCTTCTGGCCTTTGCGGTAATAGGCGTCATAATAACCGGTGGAGAGCACATACGTGCCTAACATGATCCGCCGTTGCACTTCTTCACCAAAACCCTGGCTGCGGGTTTGAACATACATCTCTTCTAAATCTTTCACACCCTCAGCGCGAAAGCCATAACGCACGCCATCGTAGCGCGCCAGATTAGACGAGGCTTCAGCGGTGGCCAGAATGTAATAGGCGGCAATGGCGTATTCGGTGTGCGGCAGGGATACCGTTACCAATTGTGCGCCGTCTTGCTTAAGTCTTTCGACGGTCGCATCAATCGCACTGCGAACTTCGGGATTCAGTCCTTCGGCAAAATATTCTGTGGGGATTCCGATCCGCAAGCCTCTCACACCCTGCTTAAGCGCCTTCGTAAATTCGGGGACGGGAACGGGCGCAGAAGTAGAATCCCGTTCGTCGTGGCCGGCCAGGATTTCGAGGAGACACGCCGCATCTTCAACGCTCCGGGTAATGGGGCCGATTTGATCGAGTGACGATGCAAACGCCACCAATCCAAAACGCGACACCCGGCCGTAGGTGGGCTTCAAACCGACCACTCCGCAGAACGAGGCCGGTTGCCGAATGGAGCCGCCGGTGTCCGTGCCGAGGCCGGCCAGAGCCATGTCGGCGGCCACGGCCACACAAGAGCCTCCGGATGACCCGCCGGGGACCCTTTCGCGATCATGGGGATTTTTCACCGGTCCATAGAATGAATTCTCATTCGAGCTGCCCATGGCAAATTCGTCCATGTTGGTTTTGCCAATGATGATAGCATCTTCGGCGGTCAATCTTTGAATGACGGTGGCGTCGTAAAGGGAGACAAAGTTTTCCAGAATGCGTGAGCCGCAGGTGAGCCTTTGGTCTTTTATAGCGATAATATCTTTCACCGCCAAAACCATGCCGGCCAGTTTTCCGGCGCGTTTCTGGTACAGCTTCAAATCCACCTGCTCGGCCTGTCGCAAGGCGCTTTCCCCAAAAACAGAAATGAAGGCGTTGAGTTGCGCGCCTTCATTTATTTTGGACAGGTAGGACTCGACCAGATTCTGGCAGGTCAGCTCTCCCCGGGCAAGCAGCTCTCGGGCCCGGGAAAAACTCAACTTCCTAAATTCCAATCTCTCTCCCCAATCGACAAAAATATCGAACTTCGAAATTTGTTATTCCTTGTTCGAAATTCGATATTCACATTTTTGATTTGTATCGTCAACTGCGCTATTGTTTCTTTTGCGACGATTCGATTTCCGACTTCTTATCGTCGTTTATCCCTTCGTGGGTGGCATCCTTGAATTCTTTCAAACTGCGACCCAATCCCCTGGCCAGCTCCGGCAGTTTTTTCGCCCCAAACAAAAGTAAAATCAGAAAGAATATGATTAGTATTTCCGTCATACCTAATGACATGGCCGCTCTCCAATTTTGATGAATTGAGTAGAAACCTCAAGGTTTCTTGATTCGTTGCACGTTGTTCAGTTCATTCACGTCTTTCTTGATGTCTTTTTCAATCTCGCTTATGTCCAATTCGCTTTTCAGATCGTTGGCGGCTTTCTTGAATTCGCTGATGCCCTTGCCGAGGCCGCGCGCCAGCTCGGGCAGGCGCTTCGAGCCAAAAAGCAAAAGTACAATCAGAAAAATCACCAGCAGCTCTTGCATTCCAATGGCACCCATAGCAAACTCCTGACTAAAATAAGAACCTCAGAAATACCATCGCAGCAGGTAGATGGCGAGACTCACCCCCAGGAGTCCGACAATATTCAACGTAATTTTGAAGCCCAGGGTAATCGCAAACAACCCAACATCGATATCGGCAGGACCGACTCCAAAACTGGCGTCCTTCAAAAAAAACTCTTTTACTACGCCTTCGGGTAACACCAACCCGACAAGCTTTCCGAACAACGTGCCGATCATCGCACCCAATACGATTACCAAAACGACTCTCCCAAACGAATGCGTTGCCATTCCTCCGCTCCTTTACGATTTACCAGTTAAGCTCAAACCACCTCCACTCCCGTCGCCATTGGGGTTTTAGCCGATTCCCCGAATTTTTTCCAGCGCATGACCGATGCGAAGATTTTGGCGCCGTCAGAAGAGTTCAGAATTTCTTCGGCGCAGCGATCGGGGTGGGGCATCATCCCCATGACGTTGCCGGCGCGGTTCATGATGCCGGCGATATTTTCGAGCGAGCCGTTGGGATTGGCATCGCGGGTGACCTCACCGCTGTCGTCACAATAACGAAATAGAATTTGCCGACGTTGATGCAGCTCACGCAGGGTTTGTTGGTCCGTGTAGTAAAGACCTTCGGCATGTGCCACCGGGATGTTCAAGATCTCACCTTCAGTGCAGGCGTTGGTGAACGCCGTGCCCTTATTCTCCACCCGCAAGCGGACGAACTTACAGACAAAGCGACGACTTTCGTTACGTAACAAGGCACCTGGAAGCAAACCAGCTTCGCAGAGGATTTGAAAGCCATTGCAGATTCCCATCACCATGCCACCGCGGTTTGCAAATTCTATCACCGCATTCATCACCGGAGAAAAGCGGGCGATGGCGCCGGTACGCAAATAATCGCCATAGGAGAACCCACCCGGCAAAACGATCACATCACAATTTTTGAGATCGTCGTCCTTGTGCCAGATGAAATCTGCCGGCTGGCGAAAAACTTCCTTCAAAACATGATAGCAGTCGTGGTCGCAGTTGGAGCCCGGAAAGACAATCACGCCGAATTTCATGGCGTCGCACTCGTCTCATTAGAGGGGGCTTCGAGCAGCTCGAAGCGATAGTCTTCAATGACCGGATTGGCAAGCAGCTTTTTGCAGGCTTCGACCGTGAGTCGTTCGGCTTCTGGTTTGCGGATATCCTCGGCAAACTCAAGTTGGAGAAATTTCCCAATTCGAACCGAACCTATTTGAGCAAAACCCAGGTTCTCGAGTGCATGGTGGATGGCTTTGCCCTGGGTGTCCAAAATGCCGCTTCTGAGGGTGATATAGATTTTGGCTTCGAGCATCTATCCCCTAATCGGAAATTGAAATATCGAACACTTCGTCTTCCTCTTCTTCCTCGCGCAAGCTGTGCAAGATCGCACGGAAAAGATAATACAGCACAAATCCAAAAACAAGCGGAAACATGACCTTCTCGCGGAAGACAACGATGATGGCGACGCCAAGCATCACCAACAAAAATTGAATGGTGTTTCTGCGGTTCACTCGGAACGAAAACTTCGGCATGGTTTCATATTCGACGTTGCTGACCATGAGGACACTTAGCAACAGGACCATGGGAATCAGCAACGGGCCGAATTTGAGCCCTTCCCAGAGATCGTAATTAAAAATTACGTATGATGACAATGTTACCGCAGTGGCGGGGATAGGCAACCCGGTGAAATTTTCTTTTTCGAAACCATCGCTATTGACGTTAAAACGCGCCAGGCGAATGGCACCGAACAACAGCGGAAAGAAGCTGAGAATGATCCCGAACGGTCCCAATTTATAAAAGAAGATCTGATAAATCAAAATCGAGGGAGCCACACCAAACGACACGACATCCGCGAGCGAATCGAATTCGAGGCCGAATTCGCTGTAGGTGTGGGTGAGGCGGGCTATCCTGCCATCGACGACATCCCAGATAGCCGCGATGATGATGAACCATGACGCCGCCACGAAATTCTCCCGCAACGCATTCACAATCGCAAAAAATCCGAAGAACAGATTCAGCATGGTGAAGACGCTGGGAACGATATCTTTTTTACGAATTCTCATCGGTGAATTCTCCTATGATGCTTTCGCCACCTTTGACTTTCTGTGTTAATTGTACCTTGATTTTGCAGTTTTTGGGTAAAAATATATCGACACGCGATCCAAATTTGATAATACCAAAACGCTCGCCGCTTTTCACATGATGGCCCTGACGTACATTGCAGACGATGCGGCGCGCCAGGATCCCGGCTATTTGCTTAAACAAGATCCTGCGGTTCTTGTTTTCAATACCGATCACCGTCTGCTCATTGATGCTCGAGGCTGCACTTTTGTAGGCCTGGACGAATGACCCGCGCTGATAGCGAAAATGTCCCACCGAGCCCGCCATCGGGATGCGGTTCACGTGCACATCAAACACGGACAAAAAAATGCTGACCCGTGTCACCAGCCCCTGCAAATATTCATTCTCATTCTCTTCAACGATTTCTACCACTTTGCCGTCCGCCGGCGACAGAATGAGATTTGCACCGTCTGGGATGACGCGCTGCGGATCGCGGAAGAAGTAGATCACCAACAGCGTCAACGCCCCAAAAATGGCGGCCAGGATCGTAAGGTGCAGATGCGGCGTCAACACCGCACCCACCGTCATCACCGCGGTGAACAAAACCACGCCGAGTATTGTGCCAATTCCCTCCTTGCTCATGATGTCAGACTTCCTTAAACACGCGGTCATGCACCTCGCGGTACGCCTCTTCGACCTTGCCCAAATCGTGGCGGAAGCGATCTTTGTCCATTTTCTCGCCGCTTTCGGTGTCCCATAATCGGCAGGTATCGGGGGAGATCTCGTCTCCCAGAATAACCTTGCCGCTCTTGGTGCGGCCGAATTCCAGCTTGAAATCTACCAGGGCGATTTTTCTTCGCACAAAGAACGCTTTGAGGACGGCGTTTATTTTCTGTGCATAGCGCTGCAGCAAACGCAACTCGTCTGGCGTCACAATCGCGGCAGCGAGAATTTCATCCTTGGTTACAATCGGATCGTGTTTGGCATCATCCTTCAGAAAAAACTCTGTCAATGGTTGCTCGAAAGGCTTCCCCTCTTTCGCGTTGTAACGCTTCACATAGCTGCCGGTCGCCACATTCCTTACCACCACTTCCAGGGGTATCATGGTCAGCTTTTTGATCACCATTGAATTATCGGCCTGCAATCGAACGAAGTGCGTGGGAATGTGATAGCTTTCCAGGAACGTAAAAAGATGCGCTGAAATCTCATTGTTAATGGGCCCCTTGCCCTTGATCGTTCCTTTCTTTTTGCCGTCGAAGGCGGTGGCATCATTCTTAAATTCCTGAACCAACAGATCTTCATTATCGGTCTCGTATAGAATTTTGGCCTTGCCTTCGTAAATTTTCTTTTTCTTTTTAGATCCTGCTTCTTTCAAGGCTTCCTCTCTCCTTTCCGGTTGTTAACCATGTAACCCAACTCGTTTGAAAATATAATCTACATGTTGAAGGTTTCTCTTAAGGTCAAAACACCTATCGATTTCGTCATCGGATAAATGTTCTTTGATCTCATCATCCTGCAAAAGAGCGGTCTTGAAACTCGCGCCCGAACTCCACACCTCCAGCGCACGAGTCTGCACCAGCCGATAAGCCTCTTCGCGTGTCACCCCTTTTCTAGTCAATGCCAACAGCAGGGCCTGAGAGAAAATCAGCCCATTGGTTTTCTCAAGGTTCGTCAGCATGTTTTCCGGATAAACGGCCAGGTTGGCGATAATATCGGTCATAAGGTGCAACATATAATCCAAGAGCGCGGTGCTGTCGGGAACGGTGATGCGTTCGACCGAAGAATGGGTGATGTCGCGTTCGTGCCAGAGCGCTACATTTTCCATCGCGGCCAGGGCGTTTCCTCGCAACACCCGCGCTAAGCCGGCGATACGTTCGCAGGTGATAGGATTGCGCTTATGCGGCATCGCGGACGAGCCCTTTTGGCCCTTGCTAAACGGCTCTTCGACCTCAAGAATTTCGGTGCGCTGCAAACTGCGAATCTCGGTGGCGATTTTTTCCAATGACGCGCCGGTCAGCGCCAGAACCGTCATATATTCGGCGTGGCGATCGCGCTGCACAATTTGGGTTGAAACCGGAGCCGCACGCAGGTTCAGTTTGGCGCACACATAGGATTCCACCCAGGGGCTGATATGGGCAAACGTTCCGACGGCTCCCGAAATTTTTCCAACAGAAATAGTTTCGATAGCTTGTTCGAGCCGTTGCATATTACGGCCAATCTCGCCGTACCACAGGGCCAGTTTTAGACCGAAAGTGGTGGGTTCGGCGTGAATACCGTGGGAGCGGCCGATGCATACCGTGTGCTTAAATTCGACGGCGCGTTTTCCCAGGCTGCTTTTCAGCCGGTCAAGTTTATCCAGCAATAAAAATCCCGCCTCTCGCATCAAACACGCTAGCGCGGTGTCGAGCAGGTCTGACGAAGTCATGCCGAGGTGGATGTAACGGCTCGCGGGGCCAACATGTTCGGCGACATCGGTTAAAAACGCGATGACATCGTGCTTGACGGTTTGTTCAATTTCCAACACCCGCTGCGGATCGAAATTGGCCTTACTTTTTATCGCTGCCAATGCCTCCTGGGGAATTTCCCCCAACTGAGCCAGGGCCTCGCAAACCAGCAGTTCTACCTTCAACCAGGTTTGAAATTTATTCTCATCGCTCCAGATTCTGGCCATCTCCGGCCGGGTATAACGCTCAATCAAAAGGAAATCCTTGTTAATAAGTTCACATGAATAGAAGAATTAACGTCCCAGGCCCTCCAATCTCAAGGTAAGTTTAAAAACCTTACGCTCCCGTAACACGGTCAGATTGAGATCGTCGCCGCCGCGCAAATCGGAATCCTCGATAACCGTCCAGATGTCGTTGCGATTTTCAATCTTCTGTTCGTTCACTTCAGTGATGATGTCACCGATTTCCAAACCGGCGCGCGCGGCCGGACTGTCTTTGTCCACTTCGGTCACAATAACGCCGCGCTCGGTTTTGAGCTTGAAATAACGGGCTACCAGCGGCGTCAAATCTTCCACCTTCAGACCCGATGTCCAGCGCCGATTGACCTCACCAAATTCTTTCAGATCCCTCAAGACCCGTTTGATGCGGTTGATCGGAATGGCGAAGCCCAACCCAATCGATCCGGTATTATCTTTGCTGGTATAGATGAATGTGTTCATTCCAATGACTTCGCCAAGGCCGTTCACTAAGGGACCGCCGCTGTTGCCCTGGTTGATGGCAGCATCGGTTTGAATCATATCCTGATAGACGCGATCGTTGTCAACGCGGCCGAAGTCGCGATCGACTGCGCTCACCACGCCGACTGTCACCGTCGGTTTGGCATTGATTTCAAACAATCCAAACGGATTGCCAATGGCGATCACCCACTCGCCGATGAGAGCATTGTCAGAATCTCCAAACCTCACAAAGGGATAACTGTTACCCTTGATTTTCAGCAAGGCAATGTCGGTGATGAGATCCATCCCGACCAGTGTGGCACTCTGTTGCGTGCCATCGGAAAGGGTCACCAGGATTTCAGTAGCCTGATGAATCACATGTTCATTGGTGAGGATGTAGCCATCACTTGAAACGAGAAACCCGGAGCCGAGACTTTTGACGCGTTGATAGTATGGTTCCGCCGGCAGCAAGTAGCGGAAAAACGGGTCGTCATAAAAGGTGAAAGGCGTGCGAACAAATTCCCGGATTTGCGTCACGTTGATGCCACAAACCGCATCGCTGACCAGGGCCACGGCGTTGGTGATGGCATTACGACGGCTGCTCGAAACGCTATCGGTACCGTTGCGCTCCTGGTTAGCAGCGGGCTGCGCGTTCAAACCCACCGCGGCCTGGGACTGCGTCTCCGGCGGCTTCTCCTCGCTACATCCGATAAAGAACAAAAAACACAAAACAAAATGAATGCTTCTCATCGTGGGCGTTCCAAGAAATCGATTCACAAAACCCGGTCTTTGACTTTCTCCCAGTCCGCCAAGAAGTTCTTTAGACCAATATCAGTTAATGGATGGTTGAACAATTGATCGAAAACTTTGTACGGCATCGTGCCGATGTCCGCGCCAATACGGGCGGCTTCGAGAACGTGTACCGGATGACGCAGGCTCGCCGCGAGGATCTCCGTTTTGAAGCCGTAATTATCATAAATGGTGCGGATGTCCGCGATGATCTCCATCCCGACTCCACTGATGTCGTCAATACGGCCCACAAACGGACTGATAAAAGTGGCGCCCGCTTTGGCAGCCATCAATGCCTGGGTGGCGCTGAAGCACAAAGTCACGTTGGTGCGAATGCCTTCGGCGGAAAGGGCCTTCACCGCTTTCAGCCCCTCCCGAATCATGGGAATTTTGACATAAATGTGAGGATGGAGGGCCGCCAGATCGCGACCCTCCTTCATCATGCCATCAAAGTTAGTGCTGACGACTTCGGCGTTCACGGGGCCATTCACAACCTCGCATATTTTGAGCAACATATCTTTGAATTTGCCGCTTTCTTTTGCCACCAGTGAAGGATTGGTGGTGACGCCATCGAGGATGCCCATGCTGGCGGCTTGTTTGATTTCATCGAGGTTGGCGGTATCGAGAAAAAACTTCATGACCTTTCTCCTTTTTGATTCAAAATTCCTATGGTAAATTAATTGCCACTCGTTAATGACATTGGATTAATGGACTATTGGCTTCATGCCGCTCTCATTTATCCATCAATCCAGGACTGGTCCATCAATCCGTATGGTTAACTCACTGTCACCCTAATTTTCCCCGTGTTCGGGATAGCAAATCTTCTCTAAGAACAATCCCTGGGGCGGCACCGAAAATCCCGCGCGATTTCGGTCCCGCGAATCCAGAATGTTTTTGACTTCACCGGGCTGAATCCGGCCACGTCCCACATCCACCATGGTGCCGACGATGATGCGCACCATGCTGTGCAGAAAACGGTTGGCAGAAATTCGCAAAATTACGTTATCATCGGATTCTGTCCATTCCAAACCTTCGACGTTGGATAAGTAATGCGGTTCCTCAATGTTTTCTTTGCAAAACGCCGTAAACACGTGTTCGCCAATGAGGCATCGTGAGGCATCTCGCATTCTTTCCAAATCCAAATTATACTTGCAGAACCACGAGTAATTTCTCGCAATCGCCCGAAATCGTTTTGAGATCACATAACGATAAACCCGCTTGACGGCGCTGTAGCGTGCATGAAACTTTTCGGCGACCTCCTCGACCCGCAATACGACGACATCGGTTGGAAAATAGCTGTTCAATCCCAGCCGAATCGAATCGAGGTCCAAGGCGGTTGCGGTATTAAAATTCGCCACCTGACCCAAGGCGTGTACGCCAGCATCCGTTCTGCCAGCCGCATAAATTTTTGGAGATTCCCCCAACAACTTCAACATGGCGTCTTGCAGGGTCCCTTGCACCGTGCGCTCCCGCGGTTGCCACTGCCATCCACAGAAGTTGGTGCCGTCGTATTCAAGAGTTAGCTTTATATTGCGAGTCATTCTTAAACCTAACCGTAATTAACAACTAAAATTCCAAAGAACCAGGCACCCGAAAACAGCAGTAAGCCGACATCGCCGACGCCAAACGCAAACCGATGAAAGCAGGTCCGCCCTTCACCACCAGCGTAGCAGCGCGCCTCCATTGCCACCGCCAGGTCGTCCGCCCGGCGAATGGCCGAGATAAACAAAGGCAGCAACATCGGAACCAGGTTGCGAATTCGTTGCAGGAGGTTGCCTTCCAGCGATGCCCCTCGCGACAACTGGGCGTTCTTAATGCGCTCGGCCTCACGAATTAGAATCGGTATAAATCGCAGTGACAGCGTCATCATCAGAGCCAGTTCATGCACGGGCACTCTCAATCGCTTCAACGGCGAAAACAGCCGTTCGAGGCTGTCGGTCAATTCGATGGGCGAGGTGGTCAACGTCAACAACGACGCCGTGACGATCAAGAGTCCCAGTCGCAGTGTATAAATTGCTCCGTTCATGATTCCCGCTGCACGGACACCAAAACTCAAAAACGGAAAAACGGAACCGATGCTTACTTCTAAAACATGAATCGCAAATGTGATCAGGAAAAGCCATAGAAACCATTTCAGGCTCTTGGCGATCATGGTCATTGGAATCTTCGTCAACCAAATCGTCACCAGCACCGCGGCGGACTGCAGCAAGATCAGGCTCAATTTTGTCGAAATCAACAGGCTGGTCATGAGAGCCAGACTCGCCAAGAGCTTGCTGCGCGGATCCAGACGATGGAGAAACGAGTCTCCTGGAAAATACTGACCTAAAGTTATGTCTTTTAGAAAGGCCACTTAAGTTTGCATTCAAAAACACGATAATATAAAACTAATTTTAGAAAAATCAAACCAAAAAGAAAAACCGGGTCGTACTGCGTCCCAACTTTTCGCTTGACTTTTTAGTTCATTTCTTTTATGTTCATGGGCTGTATTGCCGGAGGGGCTCGCGAGTGAATTCTTTTCTATTCTCTGTCTATTAACATTTAGCATCTCATTTTTCAATCCTACGTTTCGGAAGGGAGGAAAGCCCATTGGCAATCCGATGGTAGGCCAGATGTTCCCCCTACACTAAGGTCAAAACACCCACGGATCATATTTGATCAAACCAAATGCGAGGGAGTATCTATGGCTGGAAACAAAACATCCACCGACTTTAAGCCGTTCATTCCCGCGGAGATGACCGTTTCGGAATTCACCCTGAAGGCAATTTTGTTGGGGGCCTTGTTCGGAATTCTATTCGGCGCCGTGACGGTGTACGTTGGTCTGCGCGCCGGCCTTACCGTGAGCGCGTCCATCCCGATCGCGGTGCTCTCCATCAGTATCCTGCGTGCGTTCGGCAAAGCAACCATCCTGGAGAATAACATCGTCCAGACCGCCGGCTCGGCCGGCGAGTCGGTGGCCGCCGGTGTCATCTTCACCCTCCCGGCATTGATCTTTCTCGGCTTCCCACTCGAATACACCCGCATATTCCTGCTGGCTTTGATCGGCGGCACTTTAGGAGTGCTGTTCATGATACCCTTGCGCCGGCAACTCATCGTGAAAGAGCACGGCAACCTGCTCTACCCCGAAGGTACGGCTTGCGCCGATGTACTGATCGCTGGTGAACGCGGCGGCTCCTTCGCTGGACGGGTTTTTCTGGGACTGGGACTCGGCGGAATCTATACGTTCATGATGGCAATTGCAAACGCCTGGATTTCACGGCCACGCTATGAGCCAAACTGGTTGCCCGGGGCGTCGTTTCGTGCGGAGATCACCTCCGAGTATTTGGGGGTAGGCTATATCATCGGGCCGCGAGTGGCGGGGACGATTTTCGCCGGCGGCGTTTTCTCATGGCTGGTGTTAATGCCGGCTATCAAATTCTTCGGGTCGCTCGCACCGGGCCTTGCGCTTTATCCCAGTACGATTCCGATTCCAGACATGAATCCCGATCAACTGTGGGCGAGCTACATTCGTCCGATGGGCGCCGGCGCCGTAGCTGCAGCGGGACTCATCACCTTATTGAAGACCATGCCCACCATCGTTTCGGCGCTCAAGGCCGGCCTCAAGGACGTGCGCGCTCAGAAGTCCGGCGAGGAAGTCGGCTCCGCTCGCAACGAACGCGACCTTTCAATGAAATGGGTGATCTTCGGGTCACTCGGCATTGTAGTGATGATGTGGGCGATATTGACCTTCATGCCGGTACCGGGTGCGAGCACGACCTGGTTTGAAAATATCGTCGCCGGTATTTTTGTCGTGATTTTCGGATTTCTTTTCGTCACCGTGTCGTCGCGAATTTGCGGACTGATTGGCACGTCGGCCAATCCTGTGAGCGGGATGACTATCGCCACGCTCATGGCCACGTGCGCCATGTTCTTAGTCATGGGCTGGACTGCGGCAGCCTACTCCGCACTGGCGATCACCATCGGCGGGGTGGTTTGCGTCGCGGCCGCCAATGCCGGCGCCACCTCTCAAGACTTGAAGACCGGCTATCTTGTCGGTGCCACGCCGTACCTGCAGCAGGTGGCGCTGATTATCGGTGTACTGGTCAGCGTGTTTGTCATTGGCGGTACGCTCATCCTGATGAACGTTGGCCTCTCCGAATACAAACCCATGCAGCTGCCACTAAACATCGAAGCCGCGCGCGCCGAAGAGGGCGGAGTCAAAGTGGAGAAAGAAAGTTACGAATACAAGAGTAAACCATACATCCTGATTAACGCCCTTGGCTCACCCGAAGTGCCAGACGGCAAGTATTTATACGACTCGTCAACAGGACAGATTGAAATTCAATGGATTCAGGGCATAGGCAGTGATAAAGCCGCTGCGCCGCAGGCTCGCCTGATGGCCACGGTTATCAACGGCATCCTGAACCAACGCCTGCCGTGGCGGTTGGTGATGCTTGGTGTTTTCCTGGTTGCGGCGGTCGAATTGCTGGGAATTCGCTCTCTCTCTTTTGCAGTGGGATCTTACCTCGGACTCCACACCACGCTCGCGATTTTCTGTGGCGGCATCGTCCATTGGCTTGTCAACCGCGGAAAGCAAAGTTCCGCGGGCGGTCACGCGGAAAGCGAGGTGAGCCCGGGTTCCCTCTACTCGAGCGGGTTAATCGCCGCCGGTGGCGTCATTGGCTTATTGGGTATCGTTATCAATGTGCTCGGCGACCCCGAGCTCGGCGTCAAGTTGCTGCCAGCAGGCGTACTGGCATTTGGTCCAAAGCTTTTAGGTGGGCTGGCACAGAGCAACCTCTTTGCGGTAGTGATGTTTGTGCTCTTGGCGGCTTCTTTGTACTACTATGCAAAAAAGCCTGTTGAAACCAAACTGTGATCGCTGCTGATCAGCGCATGAAGGAGCGCTCAGAAACATTAAAAAAGAAGATGAATGAATAACCCAGACCTGCAAGATCGGCCACAACCATCCGTTGCATTTAGATGGATCGTACTGCTGTTTGTCAGTCTCCCAATGTTTGGGAACTACTACATTTATGACAGCATCAATCCGCTGGTTGATATTTTCACCAAGCAGCTTGGTTTCACCGACAGCGACATCGGCTGGCTCAACGCCAGCTACAGCATTGCTGCTTTGCTGACTCTGCTCATCGGGGGCATCATCATCGATCGCATCGGCACCAAAAAAGCCATCACGGTTTTCTCGCTACTGTGCCTCATCGGGGCGGTGCTAACAGGGTTAAAGGGCAGCTTTGGCCCGATCATCGTGGGACGTGTGGTCCTGGGCCTGGGCGCTGAATCTCTCATCGTCGCCGTAACCACCGCACTGGCGAAATGGTTCAAAGGCAAAGAGCTGAGCTTTGCTTTCGGCGTGAATTTGACTATCGCACGACTTGCGTCCGTCGCTGCCGACAACTCCCCCTCGTGGGCGGGCAGCATTTTCTATCCCCATGGTCCTGAAGCGGACCCAAGCTGGCAGGGTCCCCTGGTGTTGTCCGTGGGCGCCGGCATCATCGGACTGGTTGGTGCCTTCATTTACTGGTGGCTCGAAAATCAGGCAGAGCGGCGGTTCAGTCTGGGTAGTGCGGGCGCCATCGACAAGCTGGACTTCTCGCAGATTTTTAAGTTCAACTACTCCTATTGGCTGATCGTAGGCCTGTGTCTGGCCTTTTACTCGGCCATCTTCCCGTTCCGAACTTTCGCCATCAAATTCTTTATGGACACCCATTTTGCCGCTCTGCCCGCGGATCAGGCGCGCGAGGCTGCCGGCTTTTTCAACGGCCTGCTGCCAATTTCAGCGATGATTGCCACGCCGTTGTTCGGGCTTATGGTTGACAGAGTAGGCAAGCGCGCTTTGCTCATGACCATCGGTTCGCTGCTACTGATGCCAGTTTATCTTATTATGGCATACACTCAAATCTCTCTTTGGGTGCCGGTGACGATGATGGGCATTGCCTTCTCCCTCATTCCGGCGGTGTTGTGGCCTTCGGTGGCCTACATTGTTGAAGAAAAGCGGCTGGGAACAGCTTACGCGCTCATGACCCTCATCCAGCAAATCGGCTTTTTTGCTTTCAACCTGATGATCGGCAAAGCCAATGACCTGGGCGGGGCGAGCGCAACCAATCCATTGGGATATGCACCGGGAATGTGGATTTTCTCGACTCTTGGATTCCTCGGCTTGCTATTCGCTTATCTACTTCGCAAAAGCGAAACCGGCGGCCAGTCCCATGGGCTGGAAACCATCAGGGCGTCATCGAAAGCCTGATGGCTTTTTGAGATTTAGAAAAATAATGAATATCGAACAAAAAATATCGAATTCTGAATTCTCTCACTTCATGATTCGTCATTCCTTGTTCGATATTCGATATTCGCTTCGAATTTGGGCATTCCGTGTTCGATATTCAACATTCAAATTGCTTGAGCCATGATCGACAAAACGGTACTCGGCAAACTCAGCAAGCGCATTGACTCGTATCAAGACGAGATCATAGAGATTCAAACGCATCTCACCGCCAGCCCGGCGCTGGCCCCGGAAAACGGCGGCGACGGTGAGTTGAAAAAAGCCGAGTATTTGCAGTCATATTTCAAAAACAGGTTGAATTGCGACGCAACTCTGTACCAGGCCGCGGATTCCCGGGTGAGTTGCGGCTATCGTCCTAATTTGGTTGCCAGGCTGAAGGGAAAAAGTTCACTACCGACGCTATGGATTATGTCCCACATGGACGTCGTGCCGCCGGGCGACCTGAGCGCATGGCAAGGCGATCCCTGGAAAGTGCGCGTCGAGAACGGCAAAATCTTCGGGCGTGGCGTCGAGGACAACCAGCAGGGAATTGTGTCCTCGTTGATTGCGGCCAAAGCCTTCCACGACGAAGGCATCCAGCCGGCCCGGGATTTTGGACTGGTCTTCGCCGCCGATGAAGAGACCGGCAACAGGTACGGCATGCAATACCTGCTGGAAAAACACTCAGACATTTTCAAGAAAGAGGATTTGATCATTATCCCCGATTCCGGCGTGGCCGATGGCTCGGTGATCGAGGTGGCAGAAAAAAGCATCCTGTGGCTGAAATTCCGGGTGGTGGGCAAGACCACCCATGCCTCCACTCCCGAACGGGGCGTGAACGCATTCAAAGCGGCAGCCAACTTGATTGTGAAAATGAATAACTTGTACTTGATTTACAACATCATCGACCCGATGTTCGATCCGCCCACCAGTACTTTTGAGCCGACAAAACGGGAAGCCAACGTTCCCAACGTCAACACCATTCCCGGCGAGGATGTTTTTTATTTTGACTGCCGCATTCTGCCGAGTTATGATATAGATCGATTCCTGGAAAACGTGAAACGCCTCTGCCAGGAAGTTGAAAGCCGCCACCAAGCTACGGTTGAGATGAATTGTGAGCTGGATGGCCGGGCCGCACCGCCAACGCCGATCGATGCGCCGATCGTCAAGGCGCTGGAAAGTGCGATTTCTGATATCCGCAGGGTGAAGCCCAAAGTGATGGGAATCGGCGGCGGTACAGTGGCGGCGTTTTTCCGAAAAGCCGGGTTTAACGCGGCGGTGTGGGCGACGCAGGACGAGACGCTTCACGAGCCTAACGAATACGTTAGAATTCAAAACATCATCGACGATGCGAAAGTCTTTGCGCATACTGCCTTGCAGGATTAACATCTGTCCAGGAAGACAGCGCGGCAAAGAAGGCGAAAAGTTGAGGAGCAAATGTTTTTTGGGTGAGGAAACTGAGAGCGAAGGACTTTTGATATCCCTGCTTCTGCCATCTGATCCACATTCGGTTAGAGTATTTCTTTGTTTGGCTCTCGAACCCCTCGTGACAGGTTTCTCCTTGCCCAAACCGACATAATTCCTTTTACGATGTTCACTACCTCCTGAATTGTATGACCAAGGTCGAAAAGTCAGCCCGCACCATTTTCAAGGACTGTCTGAATGTCAAGCCCCATGAGTCCTTGCACATCGTTGCCGAAGAGACGTTGTCTGGCATGGCGGACGTGCTGTGGAAACGCGCACGCATGGCCACCAAGTTTGCTCAAATCACGATTTTTTCGCATCAATTTTCTAACTATCTCGGTCTGCCGCCCTCGATTTATAATTCGTTAGGTAATAGCGACTGCGTGGTGATACTCAGCCCAAAAATAATCTCGGAACGCCTCTTTGAGGCGGCCCGGCAAAAGGGAACGCGGCTTCTCCTCCTCGGTAATGCCAGGCAAGATTTGTTTGATCACCTACTTAAAATAAATCTCAATAAGGTGGCTACCGCCAGCCGCCGCCTTGCGGATATTTTTTCCATCGGAAGAAATCTGGTTCTCACCTCTCCGAGTGGCACAGATTTGAAAATTAACCTCGTTAAAACCAAGGGCAGGGCGATCACTGGCATTGCCAAAGAAACCGGGCAGCTCACAACCCTGCCCGCCGGCGAAGCGTGTGTCACCTTAAGCAACAACGTCGACGGCGAAGTAGTTCTGGATCGTATTTGTGGACAGACAAGGGCGCTCAATAAAGCGATCATCCTGAAGATCAAGAATGGTGTGATCACCCAGGTTAAAGGCGCTCATGAGGCAGAGCAACTGCGCAAGGCCATCCGCAAGTACGGCACAGCCGGCCGCAAAATCAATGAGTTAGGAATTGGTACCAACGATCAGGTGAGCTTCGGAAATTCGCAGCTTGGTGATGAAAAGGTCTTCGGAACCGCGCATATCGCGATCGGCGAATATCAGATCACCAAAGTGCACGGCAAAATCATTCAGGCCACCAAGGGCGTGATCCTGAAACCCACAGTTTGTATTGACGGCAGGGTGATTTTAAAAGATGGAAGTGTTTTGGTGTGAACTAAAAAACCACCAACTTCAAATAAACGTAGACGGCTGGCGCCACGAGAATCTCACTATCAAAACGATCCAAAATTCCCCCGTGACCCGGAATGAGGTTCGACGAATCTTTCACGCCGGCGTCCCGCTTAAGCAGGGATTCGAGTAAATCGCTCATCTGTCCCACGCTACCACTAATCACCCCGATCACCAGCACATCCACAAGTCTCATGTGACTTAAGAATGTCTGCTGGCAGACCCACGCCACCGTGACTGCGGACAAGAAACCACAAAGCGTTCCCTCGATGGTTTTGTTTGGACTCGCCCGCTCAAACAATTTGTGTTTTCCGAACTGTGAACCCAGCACATACGCCATGGTATCACAAACCCAGATGGTGAGAAAAACCAGAATCACGATCTGGCCACCATGCCGGTAGTCAAAGTTGAACTGGTTCGGCAGCTCGCGGATAAGGAGGAGAAAGCTCAGGGGTAACGCCACGCAGAGTACCCCCATCAAGGTCGCCGCGATATTTAGAATCGGATTAACTGCATTGCGAAACAACTCGTAGGTGCCAGAAAAAAAAACCAAAACGGCAAATACCAGCCAAAGATAGTGCGTCGCGTAAAAAAACAACGATAGGCAAAGCGCCGCGCTCGCGACCATACCAAGAATTCGCTGCGGGTTCGTTACTTTTTTCACAGCCAACCCGTAAAACTCACCCGCGCCGAGGACAACCAGCGACGTTACCAGCGCTAGAAAAAGATAACTTCCTTTCCATGCGCAAAACAGTATGAAGGGCCCGAAAACGATCGTGACCAGCGCTCGAATGCCAAACTTTTTTAAGTCCACCCTCCCTGCTCTCCTTTGGTCAAAAAATATATCGCTGTACTGCATCAATCCGCGTGCATCCGTACTCCAAATTTGTAAAACATTGCTTTTTTTGCAAAGTTTTTATTTTGTGGGGTGAAATTTGAAATACGAAACAAACCGTGGCTAACTCAATGGTATTTGGTTGCCTGCCCGTCCGGCAGGCGGGCGGCTTTGCCGCGCGCTGGAAATCAGCAAATGACCCCTTCGCAGCCTTATGCCCAGCTGCTGTTTGGAATCGTCATGGTCACGTTGTCCGCAGGGTGCCAATAACCTCCCCGATGGCGTGGACTCCCTCGCGCTGGCAATATTCCTTCAGTTCTGAGATAATTTTTTCACTGGTGCGCGGATCAATGAAATTTGCCGTTCCCACCTGAATGGCGGTCGCGCCCGTGATCAAAAACTCCAGGGCATCCCGACCATTCATGATCCCGCCAATTCCGACAATGGGTATATCCACCTGCTGCGCCACTTCATACACTTTCGCTAAGGCTACCGGCTTTACCGCTGGACCGGAATAGCCGCCAGTCACAGTGTTGATTTTCGCCCGGCGGGTGTTGACGTCGACAGCCATGCCCACGAGCGTGTTGATCAGCGAAACCGCGTTGGCGCCACTACCTTTAGCGGCGCGGGCAATGTCGCTAATTCTGGTAACGTTGGGAGTCAGTTTGATGATCAAGGGCCGGCGAGTGGCTCGCCTAATCAGCGTCGTCACCTGGGCGGTGACGCGCGGGTCCTGGCTGAATTCCAATCCACCCTCCTTCACATTGGGACAGGAAAAATTCAACTCATAAGCATCGATTCCTTCTTCATTCTCCAATTGTTGAACCACCGCCAGGAATTCTTCCGCGGTGCTTCCGGCCACATTCACGATCACCGCGGTATCGATTGTATTGAGAAAGGGCAGCTTTTCTTTGACAAACGCCTCGACGCCCACATTTGCCAGGCCAATGGAATTGAGCATCCCGGCTGGCAATTCCACGATGCGCTGCGGGGGATTGCCAGCGCGCGGTTTGAGCGTGACTGATTTGGTGATGAGGCCGCCGAGCGCGTTGAGGTCCACCAGCTCGGCGCTTTCTTTACCGTAGCCAAACGTGCCCGACGCAACCAGCACCGGGTTTTTCAGGCGCAACTCGCCAATCTGCACGGAAAGATCAATCATCCAACACCACTTCGCGCGCCCCGAAGACGGGACCGTCGAGACAGGTTAGCTTGTACCATCGCTCGCCAGGCTTGGAATCTCGTATTCGTACCGGGCACCCCACGCAGATGCCAAATCCGCAGCCCATCATAGTTTCTATGGCCATCTGCCCGTCAATATCAAAACTTTCACTAATTCGGATCATGCTATTCAAAAAACCGGTGGGGCCGCAACAGAAAAAAATTGCCGGCTTTGGGAAGCTTTTCTTCAGCCGTTCAATCAAAAGCTCAGTGATCAGACCTTTCTCGCCAACGCTGCCGTCTTCAGTCGTGACAAAGACCTCGACTCCCAATTCCAAAAATTGCCGAACGAACGCCAGCTCCTTCTCCGACTTCGCTCCCAAGAACACCTCAACTTTTTTGCCCACTTGCAAAAGCTCTTGACACAGGAAGGGCAGCGGCGCCACACCCAGTCCACCGCCGACGAGGATGGCCAATTCCAGATCCGGTCGAATACTATACCCTCGGCCGAGGGGACCCAGCACATTGATTTGTTGTCCCGGCCGGTAGCCAGAAAGAGCCTCCGTACCCTTGCCGACAATTTTCCACAGGATTTCGATCCAACCCTCCTCTTCATGTCTGCGGCAAATGCTGAAGGGCTTGCGCAGCAACGGGATGTAATCGTTATTTACTTTGACATTAACAAACTGCCCGGGGTGGGCGTCCTCGGCAAGCGCAGGGCAATGAAGTCGCATCAAGTAAATTGCGCCGGACAGATTTTTGACTGAAACGACAGGGCAATCGTAAAAGCCTTTGCGGCTACCAGGGGGGGACTCAACCATTATGGCGTCGGTTTCTTCTCTTTACTGACTTTTTCATCGACCGCTTCGATTCTCTCCTTGTTGATTTTTTCCAGCTGTGCGCGTAGCGAATCCTCGGCGGCTTCGGTACTGGAAAGCTTCATTGGTGCTGCAGCCGTTGTATCCGTTTTGTCCGAGACCAATTCTGGAGATACTTGCTCCCCGTTCTCGGTTGCTACCTGCTGGGGTGCGGCCGGCTGCTTCTCCTGTTCGGCTTGCTTGGCGGCTTTTTCAACCGCATCCAATTTTATCTTGACCGTCCTCGAGTAATCGGAGTTCGGATACTTCTCGATGATTTCACGATAGGCCGCAAGGGCTTTATCATTTTCATGAGTCATCCTTTCATAAACCCACCCCAGGGCAAACAATGCTTTGGGGGCATATTCCGAACCCGGAAATGTCTCCTTCAGCTTGCTAAACTCTTCAACCGCACGAGCAACACTGCTTGAGGTGAACAGCATCTTCTCGGCGTTTTTGTACATATCGACAGCCAGCTCGTTGCGATTCACCGCCATGGGCAGCCCCAGGATTTTTCGCGCTTCCTGCGCCTGGTACGAATCGGGAAAACGCTCGATCAATACATACAACAAAGAATCGGTCTTAAATTTGTTGCCATATTCATTCTCGTAAATCAGTGCGTTTGAAAACAGAGCCTTGGCACAGCCGGCATGGTTGGGAAAAAGTTCGATGACTTCATTGTACTCCAACATCGCCGAGTCGATTTTGGCAAATTGAAACAAGTAAACCTCTGCCAATTGCAGCTTGTTGGTTACCAAGGCATCGAGATCCTGATTCTGTGAGCCGTTGGCGCTTTTGGCATCAGAGTGGTTACTCTGCGGCTGCGGCAGATTGGCCTGCAGCTGCTGGTCGAGTTTCTTCTTTTTCTGTATAAATCGCAGCTCGGGATGAACGCCGTGTTCCATCAACAGCAACTCGAGGTCCGACAACTGGCTCTGACCGCTCTTCTTCTTGTCAAGCTGAGTGCCCTGCGATTTTTTAACCAGCGACTTGAGACGAAGCAAGTCAGCGAGGTCTTTGGCCTTTTGAATGGATAGCGGCACACACTCCGACTTGGTCGATTCGAGCTTCACCTTTTCGTAGTAGTCCTTGGCGCTGGCAAAGTCCCCGTAATCTTCCTCATAAATTTTGGCAACTTCAAAGTAGGCTTCGGCGGCCACCTCCGTCTTTTTGTATTCGAGCGCGATTTTCTTATACTCATCCAGGGCCTGTTCGATTTTGCCGAGATGCTCAACGTTGGCAACGCTTAATTTTTCGTAGAGAGATCTCCCCTCAAGGTAAAGGCAATCGGCAACCTCCAATTTGACAAGACCGTGTTGATCTTTAAAGGTGAGGTCTTCGAGCAGTTCCGCTAGTAACTGCTTTGCGCCCTGATAGTCACCTGCCAACTTCATGGCCGTAGCCAATCTCAATTCAGCGTCAAATGTGAATCGTTTGTCGGAGCTATGCGCGATCGCCTTGCGCAAGCTCTGCACTGCTTGCGGAAAATCACCGATTTTTATCTGGCTCGCTCCCATCTGGAAATAGATGCGCGCTTTCAAAATTTTGTCGTTTGCGCCTTCAGCGGCCTTTCGGTACTCCTGTTCCGCTTCCAAAAAGTACTCCTGCTCGAATTGAATTTCACCCAGATAGAATTGTCCTTCATCTCGTAATTCCTTTTTGACACTCGCATTGCTGACAAATTCCTGCAGAAGGAAACGCGCGCCCAGGTAATCCTGCATCTTAATTTTGGTGCGCGCCAGCCACAGCTGCGCTCGGTTGAAATATTCGCTAGTAGGAAAATACGTGATCAACTCTTCAAATTTCCGTTCGGCTTTGACATACTCGCCTTTGTAGTAAAAACACTCGCCTAAAATCATCACGGCATCGTCAACGTACTTGCTTTCGGAGTACAGCTCCAGAATCTTAGAAGCTTTTTCGATGGTTTGGTTATACTTGGCCTGCTCATTGGCAGAGGGTGTGTCGCCCTGGCGCTTCTCACGCTCTTTCCTGGCCTCGTTGAAGTATTTCTTGGTATTGTGGAAGGTGTTGAAGTAGGCGCCGCACGAAGTGAATAGCAACACTGAAAGGAGGCCTACGATAAATCTATATTTCATACGATGAGGAGAAATTGTTTTTGAAAACAGCTCTAAATCTAAACGTCGCAAACAGTAAGCAGTTCCATTTGTTAACTTGAAATACTATCCTGGGCGGGTAGAAATTCCGCATCAAATTGGTTCAGTTTGGCGGGTAGGTCCACAAATCTCTCAGGTCAAATGCCAGCTAACTGCTTTCTGAATAGTGTAATGTGCAAAAATCCCAACTAAAAATCCAGAAAAAAGTGAGGATAGTAGCATCAAGGGTGCGAGGTAAAACACCTGTGTGCTGTTGATAACCAGCACCGCCGCAAGCACAAGTTGGGTCAAATTGTGAGAGAAAGCGCCGATCAAGCTGATGCCGATAACGCTGAATTTGTTGCGGGCGCAGGCATGAAGAGATGCCATCACCGCTACAGATACTACTCCGCCGCCCAGGGCAAAAACGAATGCCGGGTTAAAGAGGGTTCCGAGGACAAACGCGCCGATCAAGACGCGCAGGAGCATGATCAAAAAAGCCGCTCGAAAACCGTAAAGATAAAGGGCCACTAACGAAACCAGGTTGGAGAGCCCGGGTTTTAGCCAAGGCAGCGGCCTTGGGATAGCGGATTCGAACAGGAAGAGGACAGAACCAGCCGCAACCAATACGGCCATACGCGCCAAACGGGACAAGCCGACGCGCAGCGCTCCCGGGCTGGGCTTAGCCGGTGATGGCATCGAAGGGGTTCGGGCGTCGGCCTTCAATCCAGATGGTTATTTTGTTGGGAACGCAGACGATGATTTCACCGACATGTCGAATTCGTCCCTGGCGGACACACAGTTTTTGAGGGCAGGTGGAGTCACGAACATGAATTGAATTATCGCTGATTTCTATTACAGCTGTTCCGGCCCCTCCTTTCAAAATGAAGATATCTTCGTGGTACAACGGCTTGCGAAGCGGAGCGTTGCCGTTAACCGACATGAGGGCGTGCGCCCCGGGTTGATGGGTGAGTCCGGCGACGGTGACGCTGACCACACTCATACTGATAAGGACAAGCACCGCGATTTTATCAGCAAGGGTGAGGATGCGATAAATTTCTTTGAGTCGAGTCATCGTTTGAATTTCTGCAAAGCCCGGATGCGTTCGTCCGCCTGCTGTTTATATTCGAGCGCGCCTTTGTGATTGGCGTCGAGCCTCAGCACCTCCTCCCATTTTTTGATAGCGTCCTGGTAGCGGTCATTGGTATAAAGGCTGATCCCTTCAAGGAAAAGCGCCTCGACTTTTTCTTTCAACTTATCGCGGGCGGCTTTGAGGGCGGCCCGGGTTTTTTCGTTACTCGGATCGTTCTTGAGAGCTCTTTCAAACATGGCGATTCCCTCCAAAATGTTGTTCGCCTCAATTTCCTGCTGCCCCCTTGTCATCAGGGAAGCGATCTCTGATTGCGTTTGTGCTTCAAGCTTGCCCTGGTTGGCACGATTGTTTTGGGGATCCAGGCTTAAAACCCGTGCGTAGGATTCGGAGGCATTAGCCCAATCTCCACGCAGCATGTAGTCATCGGCTTGAGCCAGGTACTGCGAGATTCTATCGCCAATGGCGTTCCGCAAGCGCACCATGTAACTTTTAGCGTCTTTGTGATTGGGGTCGATGGAAAGCACGGTTGAAAATGACTGCCGCGCTTTGACAAAGTTTTCGTTCTTAAGAAAAGTGGCACCCTCATCAAGTTTGCCTTGAATAAACAATTCTACCCTGGGCCGCAGGTTGTCAATCCGCAGGCGCGCGGTCTCATTGTCCGGATCCAGCTGCAACACCTCCACATACTGGTTGGTGGCGTCAAGGTGTCGTCCTTTTCGCTCTAAGTCGCTGCCGGCGGTGAGCAGCCGTTGAATTTGATTTCTGGTTTCTATCAACTTCTCCCGGGCCCGCTTTCGATAGGATTCCGCTTCGGCTAAATCCGGCTTAAATTGCAACGCCTGCTCGAATTCATCCATGGCGCGGAGATAGTCCTTTTGCCGGAAAAAACCCAGGCCCCGATAAAAATGTTCGTCACCCAGTTCGGCTGAAAGCTGTTCGATGAGGTTCAGGTAATTCAACGCCGTTTGGTTTTTCTTTTCGAGAATCAGCACCCGAGAAAAGGAAGATCGGGCCTCTGCATATTGCTTCGCTTCAAACTGCGACGTGCCGTCGGCAAGATATTTACTTATATAACTATCGATTGCAGGTTTCAGATGGCCCAATTTCTCCCTGGCCTTGACATTGGTGGAGTCCAATTCGAGAATCCTCATCAACGATAAGGTGGCGCGCATGGGTTCGCCATTTGCAATCATGCGATTGGCATAAACATAAAGAGAATCGATCACAATTTGGTCCCGAGCCACCTTTGTTTGCAGCCGGTTTAGCAACTCTTTTGTGGTGGTGTCGGATTCAGTTCCAGCCAGCTCGAAGGAAAGATATTTGCGCATTTCACGTATCGCCGAGCGAAAGTCCCCCCGTCTAAGATAACGATAGCCGCGATCATAATATGGCTTAGCGAGTGCGCTCGGTGACGGGCTGATGCGCGCCGCAAACGTAAGGATTAATCGCTCCGAATCCGCTGAGTAGGCGAGATTAAAAAGAAAGTTATCGTGGGTATAGCTCAAGCCGATGGCCGCCTTGTCAAAATCCAGCTCCTCGATACCGCCAAAAACGGTCACAGATTGAAACAGCTCCAATCCGAGGCCAAGGTGGCTGGTGTCTTCTCCATTGCGAATGTGATGTCCGGTGTTGATTAACAGCCCGGGGCCTGGAAAGAGGTAACTCATCCCGAGATTTGCGGAGGGATCAAAAAGACTGCTGCCGATAGGAATGTTGTGAACGGTTAGCCCGAGATTCAAACGGTCGAGAACTTGCGACGTCGGAATCTGGCGCCAGCGGCGTCCCAAAGCGCCAATTCCCGGATTTCCCAAAAAAATCCCAGCGCTACCCTGAGCGAACCAGTCCTTTTCCTGCCTGGCGATGCTGAGGTTTGCTCCCAGGGAAAAGCGTTCCAACATTTTGAACCCCCAGGCAAAAGTCCCGCGATCGACGTCGTCGTCATCCCCCGGAATACGAGACAGGGCAACGCCCAAGGTTCCGTAGAGCGGCACGAATTGCGTCATCCCGACAAAATTGAACTCAAAGGGATCATTGATGCTGATGAGCAGCTCGCGATCGCGAAATCCGGAGAGAATGGCCGGATTCCAGAAGATCGCCGAGGCGTCGCGTGCCTGCACCACCAGCGATCCTCCCAATCCCAAGGCCCGGGCGCCGGGTCGGAAGCTCTCAAACTTAGGTTGACTGGATGCAGACGTGGGAATCAAAAAGAGAGGAACAACACACGCAAGCGACCGGACGCAATTTTTCCAATGGCGCACACTCACAGCAGGATATCCCGGTCGTAATCAACTTCACAAACCTCGATGACCTGCGAACGGCCTTTCACGGCAATCGATTTCAAGCGCGAAGTAGGGTATGAGCCATTCACTTTGTGTGCCAACTCCAGCGAGGTGATGATTTGTCCGGCTTTGGCAGAGGAACAAAGGCGGGCGGCCACGTTAACAACATCGCCGATAACCGTGTAGTCCATTCTGCTCGCCGACCCCATGTGTCCCATCACGGCGGCCCCGTTGTTGATGCCAATTCCGATGTCCATTGTGACCTTGCCCTTGCCGCTGCGCTCCTGGTTGAGCGTACGAACCTGGCGCTGAATTTCAACGGCTGCCCGCAGAACGCCGTCGGCCATGTTGCGTCCTTGAAAAATCGCCATTATCTGATCGCCCATGAATTTGTCCACAATGCCGTGATACTGCTCGATGATGCGCGTTTGCAAATCAAAGTAGACATTGACCAACTTAACAATTTCCTCAGGGGCAAGCAATTCAGAGATAGAAGAGAAGTTACGCACATCGGAAAACAACACCGCCACATTACGTTTCGTGGCTTTCAGATCCTTGCCACGGGTGCGCACGGTATCTTTGATCATATCCACCGTGAGCTTGGACATAAACTTTTGCATATGCCCTTTCTCCCTGAGCTGCTGAATCATGCTGTTGAACTCCGCCGCCAGCAAGCCCAGTTCATCCTTGCTGCTGACTGAAATTTGCACGTTGAGATTGCCGCTGCCAACGGCGCGCGCGCCATTGGACAACATTTGAATTTGTCTCGCCATTTTCCTTGAGATGAGATGAATGCCGATGCTCGAAAAAAGAATGATGAACATGGCGGTGCCAATAGCGATGTTACGAGCGTGGTTGATTGGGGTGACAATTGACTCTTTTGAAAAGCGAATATATGCCGTACCAAGTTTGATCCTCTTCACCTGATTGTTTTCCTGCAATTCGGTTACAATCGGATGGTAGAAATCAAACTGGTCTTCTCGCTCACGGGATGTAAATTTTGTGAACTGAGAAATCTCTGCACGATTATCGATGACCAGGGAATCGCTTCCCTGAATGAACTCGGCAACAACATCGACTTTGTGATTAAAAATGGCAACCTGCTGTAAGCCATCAATAGTATTTTTCTGTAAGCGATACACGGCCTCACGTACCTTCTCGGTTTTTCCTAACAGCAAATCGCCTTTCACCGACTCGGCCAAATTTTGCACCAGGACATAGCACATCTGCGTGGTGCGGTTTTGCAATGCAATCTTTTGGCTCTGCAAGACGATGAGACTGAAAGCGGTCATCACCAGTATCACAATGGCGCCAATAATCAAACTCAATTTGTAGCGGATTGGAAAGCAGCTAAACAGATCCAGGCTCTTGCGCCAGAGCGATGCTGTCCAAAATCGTAGTTTATTAATAGCTTTCTTCGAAATGGAAGCCGTGGGGCTGCTGATAACTCTAGGAGTTGCCTTCGCAGAAACCGATTTGTTATTGGGTCGAATCGTCTGAGGCACTGTAGTAATGAACTTCCAGGTTGCCGTATGTGATTATCTGGTTGTGTCCCAACTCATCATCCCTGGTACGAGCAGGATGAAAATCGTTCACTGTCCGTTTTGAACGATGAAGGATTAAGTTATTCGCCGGTTACGTCTATTTTAATGCTTTCAACCTTGAATTT
>DASWHH010000270.1:0-3561 GCA_036398295.1 bacterium | reverse complement strand
CTCATGGGAGGCGTGATTTTGGTAGAAAGCCAGTCTGCGCATGGCAGCACCTTTACCTTTACTTTATCTCTGCCAATTGAAAAAAACAAAGAAGAAAAACAGCCACAATTTCGCTATCCGAATTTTCAAGACCTCTCTGTCTTGATCGTTGAAGACAACAAAACCAATCGTTTCATCTTACGCAAAACTCTGTCATCCTGGGGATTTAAAGCTCACGAAGCAACCAACGGTGCGGCAGCTCTGCATCTTTTGTATAATTTGGAAAACCCCGTCGATCTCGTTATCCTGGATCATGAAATGCCAGAAATGGACGGCGTTGAATTTGCGCAGAAAATGCGAACGGACGGGCGTTTCGACGACGTCAAAATAATCATGCTATCATCATTGGGCAAGCTCGACGCCGCGTTGCAACAATCCCTGGGCATTGCCCGCTCCATCGTCAAACCGGTCAAACAGTCCAAACTATTTGACCATCTATTGCATGTGCTGCGCAAAGAAGAAAATCAGGAAATCCAAGTAATAAAAGACCCCCTTCCCGTTCAGCCGGTTGTCAGCAGCCTGAAAACAATTCTATTGGCAGAAGACAACCTGGACAATCAGAATCTTGCCAGTCGGATTTTGATGAAACAGGGCTATCAAGTGGAGGTTGCGGGGAACGGCAAAATTGCTGTGGAAAAAACTAAAGATGTTCACTACGATCTAATTTTAATGGATATCCAGATGCCCGTCATGGACGGATTCGAGGCAACCCGTCATATCAGGGAATGGGAAGAAAAACAAAGAAAAGAACGCGTCCCGATCATTGCCCTTACGGCGCACGCCCTGCAAGGATATCGCGAAAAATGTTTGCAAAGTGGTATCGATGATTACATCACCAAACCTCTGAGAAAGAGAAATCTTTTAGACCTCGTGCAAAACTGGCTGACCATTGGAGCTCCTGTGTCAAATGCATCCGAAGCCGGAGAGCCGAAAATTTCGTAACAACGATTTTTGGCAGCGCCAAAGGAAATCAAGGCCGCTCACTCTACTCATTCAAGACCGATCTTGAAAAACACAAGTTTTGCTGAAGTCGAACATTTTCGTCAGCAAGTCGAGCTAATCAATCTCATCGGTTGCGAAGACCTGACTCGCGTCGCCGAGCAAGTGGAGAAATGTGCCGCACAGAATCTCCCGCAGTTCTCCGGGTTTGCCATTATTTCCATTGGCTTCGGCCACGGATGGATTCGACAGAAGGAGAAAAGATGCGCCAGTGATTGCGTCTGCTTTCCTGATTCCGTCCTACCCAAGCCATAACCAAAAACTCCGCTGCCAACAATTGCCAGTCAACAAAGCTCACGCCACCACCAGCACCGTGCAGGTCGCATGCGTGACGATGTTGCTGGAGGTGCTACCGGGATGTTTTTGGCGGATGGCAGAATGCCCGTGGCGGCCAACCACAAGCAAGTCAAACTGGTGCTTTTCTGCATAACCGACAACAATATCCACCTCGTGGCCGGGCAGTACCTTATCCACCAGCGCCACACCTTTTTCAGCGGCCTTTGCAATCGCCGCTTGCTGCAATTCATGATAATGCTTTTGCGCTTCGAGCTGGATTTCTTTCACCTCGCCGACGGTTGCCGCATATTTCGGCAATTCTTCGATAACTGACAGAACCTCGAAATACGCATCGTACTTCTCCGCCAGATCGATGGCCGCATCGAGGGCCCGCTTCGATGCATCCGAACCATCATACGCCAACAGAATTTTTTTGAACATGTCTCTCCTCGATCAGTTTTTATCTCCGTTCAACAGCGTCACCGGTTGTTTGACCTCATCTGTTTCCACGAATTCCATCTTGGGCTGGAACCAGCGCTGCGCGATTACAGTCGGGATGATCGCGCTGAGCACGACCGTCGCCACCAGCACCGAAAATTGCGTCTGGTCGATGTGGCCGGCTTGCAGTCCAAATACCGAGGAAATCGTGCCCATCGTCAGGCCGGTGCTCATCAGCAGTGTGGTGTACATGGCATCTTGGGAAACGTATTTTTTGGCAAACGGGTAGGTGCCGATGATTTTTGGAATCTGCTTAATGAGCAGCATCTGCACCAGCAAACCGAGATTGGCGAGCAGAAGTTTGAGCGATACGTTCATGCCGCCATTGATAAAAAAGAATGGCGTAATGAAAGCAAACGCCACGACGCGCAGCCGGCGCTGCAGCAAGCGATTGGCCATAAACATCTTGCTCAGTGCCAGACCAAACACAAACGCCGGCAGAATCGCATGGCTGGCGCCGATCTTGGCCAACGCTATGAAGATAATCAGAATCAAGAAGAGAAATTTGATCTCCGGCTCGATTACGCGATCGCCGTACCGTTGGAAAATTTTTGGAGCGCTGCGGGGCACAAAAGCAATAATGACCGCTGAAATCACCAGGAAAACCAGCGTGAACCAATTGAATTCGATGAAGAGCAGACTCAATGCAATGGCCGTGCCCATGTCAGTGATGAAACACGAGGCCATGATGATCTTGCCGATCTTCGTGTCGGTGAGGCCGGTTTCAACCAACACCGCATAGACAACGGCGAGCGAGGTGGTGGAGAGCGCTACACCGGCGACCTTCGCGGCCTCGGGCGTCCAATCCAGAATATAGAAGCAATAGGCCATGGCGCCAAGAAAGGGCGCGAGAAACGAGGCGATGCCGATGAGAAAACTCTCTTTGAATTTCTCTTTCATCACTTGGGTATCAACTTCGGCGCCTGCCAGAAAGGTAAGCAAAATACCACCGAAGCCGGCAAAGAAGGTGATCCACGGCGTGGGCAAAAAACCGAAAAAATTGCCGCCGATGACGCCGAGTGAAATTTCGATAATAGCGACCGACAAGCCGAATTCGACTGAAACCACGCTGGCCAAAAGAATTAGTATCCAAAGGATGACAGGGAGTAATTGTTCGTTCATAACTCTAAAACCTACATGTTAGTGTTTGTAGCAAACCGTTATCTGACATGAAGGCCCTCTCTAAACTAAAAACTCCTACTTTCGAAATAGAGGTCTATTTCAAAAGTAGGAGTTATCAATCTGCCCGATCGGCTTCGAAAAAAATCGGAACTGATGGTTAAGGCGAACTCCATCACCAAAAATTTTTTGAAATATAGAAAAGAAAGCAACGAAAAGCAAGAAGTATTTCGACGGGGTTTGTTGACAACTTTTCAGACACTACGGGCTTACAACATCCTATTGCACAACCGTTCCGTTGACCGCTCGACTCCAAACAAAAATGGCTTGTAAGGTACTCTCAATCAAGTATTCACAAGCCAATAAGCTTAGTTGGGGGGATTTGAACCAGCGCGATCACCAGTTCAAAAGGGAGCATTAGAATGGGGATAAATCTGGCCTTTCTTGTCCCCATTTGCCATTTTGGATTTCTTACGTGTCAAAATTAGCTAACCATGTAACTTATTGTGTTATAATACCTTAATCAGATTAATTTTGGTGGGCCCTGTAGGACTTGAACCTACGACCGACGGATTATGAGTCCGCTGCTCTAACCGACTGAGCTAAGGGCCCTTAGTAATTTTATTGCCG
>DASWHH010000269.1:0-5185 GCA_036398295.1 bacterium | reverse complement strand
TCAATCTTGTACGACCGCTCTGGTTGGTGCGAACGCGGTGCCTGTTGCCAGTTGCGCATCAAGATACCTGCTTATGAAAAACTGCCAGTATTTTCCGACAAGTCAAGTCACTCGTCTACAAAAATTTTCTTTCAAAACTGCCACAAATTTCTATATTACTTCCTCAGCTTCACACATTGGTAGCTTGTAAATAGAGACTAATATGCCTTTACAGGAAATCACCCTCAAAAGACTATCTTTTATTAAGTACCTTTACAAAGTTGCTGTGGAACAATCGAACAATCCCGAACAGTACGCCAACTTCATACTATTTATGCCGCACTTTAATAAAACGTTGGACGGCACATAGGTTTGGTTCAGTGCTTTTCAAAAATGTTTTTTTTCATGAAGCAATGTGCCAATGAAATCCGGCTGCGCCTGAAACCCGCGGCAGTAGTCGTAAGCAAAGAGAAAGGATCAATGGTGTTCTTTTGTAAGAATTTATCCTTGGCGATCTTGGCCAGCGCCCTACTGGCTTTTTCCCAGCGTGTCGATGCCAAAAAATGGCCGGTCTATGCCAAACACGGCATGGTGGTTTCCAGCGAACGATTGGCCTCCGAAGTGGGCGTGGAGGTTTTGAAAAGCGGCGGCAATGCCATCGATGCGGCGGTGGCCACCGCGTTTGCCCTGGCGGTGGTGCATCCGGCGGCGGGCAACATCGGCGGCGGCGGATTCATGGTCATGCGCTTCGCGGATGGCACGACTACCACCATCGACTATCGAGAGAAAGCCCCCAGGGCCGCTCACCCAAACCTTTATCTCGATGCGGACGGCGAGCTAATTCGCGATTTGAATCACGAGGGTTACTTGTCGATTGGTGTGCCCGGCACGGTGGCGGGACTCACGCTGGCGCTGGAAAAGTACGGCACCATGTCACTGAAAAAAGTGATGCAGCCCGCCATTAAATTAGCGGAAAAAGGGTTCGCCATTCCGTTCTCACTGAGCCACGATTTAAAAGCGCTGGCAGACGAATTTCGCCGGTATCCCGCTTCGGCAAAAACTTTCTTGAAAGGTGAAACCGAGTTCTATGAACCTGGAGAAACCCTGCTGCAAAAAGATTTGGCCGAAACGCTCAAGCGCATTGCCAAACATGGCCACGAGGGCTTTTACGCCAGCACCACTGCCGAACGGATCGAGCGGGACATGAAAACCCATGGCGGTTTGCTCACCCGCGCCGACTTAGCCGCTTATCAAGCCGTCATTCGCCAGCCCCTCGAGATCACTTATCGCGGATACACCATCACCTCGATGGCGCCACCCAGCTCCGGCGGGGTGACGCTGGCCATCATGCTGAATATTCTTGAAGGATACCAGCTGGGGGAGCTGGGCCACAACTCGGCGGCCTATATCCATTTGCTGACGGAAGCCATGCGCCGGGGCTATTCGGCGCGGGCGCAATATTTGGGCGATCCGGATTTCAATCCCGACATGCCGCTTGGAAAACTGATTTCCAAAGATTTTGCTGATGAGCTGCGAGAATCCATTGACCCGGATTCGGCATCGCGCAGCTCCACCGATACGTTTGATTGGGCATTTGAGTCTCAGCAGACGACACATTTTTCGGTCGTGGATGCGCAGGGCAATGCCGTCTCCAACACCTATACCCTCGAAAGCTGGTATGGCTCGAAAATCGTGGCAACGGATTTAGGATTTTTGTACAACAACGAGATGGGCGATTTCAATCCGTGGCCGGGCCACACCGACACCACCGGGCTGATTGGCACGCCGCCGAACTTGGTGCAGCCAGAGAAACGCATGTTGTCTTCGATGACCCCAACGATTGTCTCCAACGACGGCCAAACGGTGATGGTTGTCGGCAGTCCGGGCGGACGTACCATCATCAACAGCGTACTGCAGACCATCGTGAATGTCATCGACTTCGGCATGAACATCTTCGAGGCCATCGATGCGCCGCGCTTTCATCACCAATGGCTGCCCGATGTCATCAGGATCGAGAAGTGGGGCACGAGTAGTGATTCGGTGAAACGCCTGGAGGAGATGGGTCATCGCATTAAGTGGCTGGAGACGCAGGGTCGTGCGATGGGAATTATGATCGACCCGGAAACGGGGTATCGCTCGGGGGCAGGAGATCCGCGCAGTCCGAATCGCGCGGCGGTTGGATATTGAAAAAAACTGCAAGATGAAAAGTGCTGAATAAAGAATCCAAAATCTGAACCGGGGGCAGAGAAAAATATCGCTTGATCAGATAGCCAAAAATACCTTAATTTGCTTTCGATAATTGGAGAAACAAATCATGAAAATAGAACTGCGCGTTGACTACTTTGAGGAAGATGATGTCATAGTTGCGCTTTGTCCAGATTTGCAGGTTTCAAGCTATGGCAACTCACTCGAAGAAGCTGAGAACAGCATCAAAGAAGCACTGGAGCTTTTCTTTGAAGGTTGTGAAAGTTTAGGTACACTCCAAGAGGTTTTGGAAGAAGCTGGTTTCAAAAAGCAGGGCAATAAATGGACACATCGCCAACCCATCAAAACATCCCATACACTCCTAGAGCGAGCTTCAACCACCTCTTATGCCTAAGCTCAAGCCGATTCACTATGAAAAATTGATTAAAGTCTTTGAGCATGAAGGCTTTCGAATCGTTCGACGGCGGGGTGACCACATTCTGATGACCAAAGAAGGCGTTAGACGCCCCATAGTAATAAAAAGCAGTCCGCGAGAAGTACCCGTCACCCACATCAAAACCAATCTCAATTCTGCGGGAATATCGCGCGAGCGATACTTTGAGTTATTGGGAATACCCGGACATTAGCGCAAGTCATTTGAAATGTCGACATTCTTGGATATCGAAAACTGGAATCGCAGAGAGCACTTTTGCTTTTTCAAAGAGTATGACAATCCATTTTTTAATATCTGCGCGGATGTGGATGTCACAAATTTGTTGACTTACACCAAAGAGCATCACCTGTCCTTTTTCATCACGTCGTTGTTTTTGTCACAACGCGCGGCCAACTCGATTGACGAGTTTCGCTATCGAATTCGCGGCGACAGGGTTGTGGTTCATGATGTCATCCATGCCGGCTCGACCGTTTTGAATTCCGATCAAACGTTCAGCTTCTGCTATTTCGATTATGACGGGAACTTTCAAACGTTTAACCGGGAGGCAACCCAAAAATTAGCAAAGTATGAGAAGGGATCCAGAAGTTTCGAGGCTCGCGAGGACCGCGACGACTTGATTCACTACTCGGTCATTCCATGGATTGCATTTACGAGTTTCTCTCACGCCAGAAAGTATGGTATTAATGATTCTGTGCCTAAAGTCGTTTTTGGCAAGTATTATGAGAATTCGGGGATCAAAAAAATGCCGGTGTCGGTGGAGGTTCACCACGCCTTGATGGATGGGATTCATGTGGGAAGGTTCTTTGAGGAATTTCAAAAGGAATTGCTAACTCCAAACAAGCTTATTCAGTAAAGATTGAGTTCTAAGAATGAAGGGAAAGTGGTTAAACTGAAATCCAAGAAGATGCGTTAATTGCAACTTTACAAAGAATCAGTTTTGCTTGTGAACCCTACGATTCGGGTGGTGGCAACAGTACCTTCAAGGTATATATGATACCGAGTAAAGGCACAATTAAATGGAGCGAAGAAGCATGGCCAATTCAACAATCCCGTATATCAATTTGAAATTGAAAAAAAACACGGTTGATACTATAAGAAACTTTTTCAAAACCTCGACTCCAGAAGAAGCTCTGGACAAAGTAGCTGCGTGGCTCAAAGACAAGAAAGACGAAAATGATTTATTGAAAAAATACGAAGGGAAATTGAATGTCAAGAAAATCTTTGAATAAAAGCATTAACAAATTCAAAAAGATTTCGTTTTCTATACTTTAAAAATCGCCATGTCCGATAAAATCATCATCAAGGGTGCGCGCGAGCACAATCTCAAAAATATCGACGTTGAAATTCCGCGTGATAAGTTAGTGGTCATCACCGGGCTCTCCGGTTCCGGGAAATCGTCGCTGGCGTTCGACACCCTTTACGCCGAGGGTCAGCGCCGCTACGTGGAGTCGCTGTCGGCCTACGCCCGGCAATTCCTGGGATTGATGGAAAAGCCCGATGTCGATTACATCGAAGGACTGTCGCCGGCGATTTCCATCGAGCAGCGCAAGGCCAGCCAGAATCCCCGTTCCACCGTTGGCACGGTCACTGAAATTTATGATTACCTGCGACTGCTCTTCGCCCGCATCGGCAAGCCGTACTGTTACAACTGCGGCAAGCCCATCCAGCGGCAGACGGTGCAGCAAATTGTGGACAGCGTTTTGGATTTGCCGAAGGGCACCAAAATTCAGGTGATGGCGCCGATCATCCGCGGCCGCAAAGGTGAGTACCGCGAAGTCTTCGAAGAGGCGCGGCGCGATGGCTTCGTGCGCGTGCGCGTCGATGGTGACATTCACGATTTAGCCAATGAAATCAAAATCGAGAAGAACAAAAAGCACAACATCGAAATCATCATCGATCGTTTGGTCGTCGACCCAAAAATCAACTCCCGCCTCACCGACTCTGTGGAAACCGCCCTCAACATCGCTTCCGGTTTGGTACTCATCGATGTTATGAACGGAAAAGCCAATGGCAAGTCAGATGAGCTATTTTTCAGCGAGCATTTCGCCTGCGTGGACTGCAGCATCTCCTACGAGGAACTCGCGCCGCGCATGTTTTCGTTCAACAGTCCCTACGGGGCGTGCCCTACCTGCAATGGTCTCGGCACCAAGATGGAGGTCGATCCGGAGTTGGTGGTGCCGGACTCCAATCTGACCATCCGGCAGGGTGCGCTGGTGCCCTGGGGCGAAAGCAAAGACGCCTGGTATTTCAATCAATTGCAGTCGGTGGCCGACCACTACGGCTTCGATCTCGATACACCGTGGCGCAAGCTTTCTCAGCAACATAAAAAAATCCTGATGTACGGTTCGGATGGCGAGGAGATTCGTTTCATATACACCCGCGAGAACAAGAAAGTGCACGCGGAGTTCACTTCAAAGTTTGAAGGTGTGATCACCAACCTGGAACGGCGCTTTACCAAAACCGATTCCTCTTACATCCGCACCTGGATTGAAGGATTCATGAACGTGAAGTCGTGCCCGGACTGCGGCGGCGCGCGGTTGCGTAAAGAATCGCTGGCGGTGCGAATTG
>DASWHH010000268.1:0-4557 GCA_036398295.1 bacterium | reverse complement strand
TGCCGTCAACGGACACTAATTGATTTTTGGACGCCGCGAAGACTCTTTCTGCGGCTTGAAATCGCCCGATCAAAGCCCGCAGTTTTCCTGAGCCGATCAGGGGCACGGCGCTCAGCCGCAACAACGCCTCATGATCGATCTTCATGTTCAATCGCGTTGGATGAAATGGATTTGGTGCGATCCAATTGCTGTCCGATCAGTTCTTTTAAGTTAAGCAAACCCTCCCCGGTGATGCTGGAGATCACACACACCGGGACCCCATGCAACGTTTGCAATTCCCGCGAATCCAATTCCGGACACAAATCGATTTTGGTGATGGCCACAATTTGTGGACGCGCCATTAGCTGCGGATTATGTTGTCGCAACTCCTCGCACAGGGTTTGATAATCCTGGACAATGTGTTCTTGGCTGCAATCCAGCAGAAACACCAGAACTTTAGTCCGTTCAATATGTCGTAAGAACTCCGTCCCCAGGCCTTTGCCGAGATGTGCGCCTTCAATGAGCCCGGGAATATCGGCCATGACAAAACTGGAGTTCTCCCTGAACCTCACAATTCCCAGGTTCGGCTTGAGGGTGGTGAAGGGGTATTCGGCAATCTTCGGGCGCGCAGCGGACAATTTCGACAACAAAGTGGACTTGCCGGCGTTAGGCAACCCCACCAACCCGACGTCGGCGATCAGTTTTAGCTCCAGCTCGAGTTCTTTCTCTTCGCCAAACTCTCCCGCTTCCCAATGTCGCGGCGCCTGGTTGGTGGAACTCACAAATTGCGCATTGCCGCGACCGCCGCGACCGCCCCTGGCAGCGATTACACTCTGACCAGGCACGACCAGATCGCCGAGGATGAGACCACTAACGCTGTCTTTGATCACCGTTCCCTGCGGCACCTTCAAAACTAAATCCTCGCCGCTCTTGCCATGCTTGTTTGAGCCTTTGCCATGCTCGGCGCTTTCGGCTTTATAATTGGGATGATATTTGAAATCAAGCAGAGTGGATAGACTGCCGTCGGCCATGATGATGATGCTGCCACCGTCGCCGCCATCACCGCCGTTGGGTCCGCCTTTGGGGCGAAATTTTTCACGACAGAAGCTGACACAGCCGCTGCCGCCGTTCCCCGCCTTGATTCGAATCTTCGCGTGATCTATAAACATTGGGCAAATGTCTTTTGCGATTGACGATTGCAGAAGTGGAAATTGAGGAGAACTGTGGGGGCGTGAAAAACTAGACGAGCGACGAGCCTCTTAATTGATCAATTTCCCAAAACTGTGCTGTTTGAAAAAGGCCATTCTCTTCTTTTTTGAATCAAGATTGAGTTGTCGCAGGTATCTTCGCATGTCAAACCAGCCGAGCTTGATGTTGCCATAACGCGGCGTGTTGAGGGTTCGGATGATTTGAAACATCCCCGAATCCGGATTCTCGATGATAATACGGCGTAGCTTCTCTTCAATGGTTTCCAGCTGCGGCTCGTCTTTGGGCTTGAAATTGCCGTCCATGTGCACAACTTTCGGCTCGGTTTTGGAAGCCACCTGAACATTCTCGACGCGTTGTTCGCGATCCTTCAACGGTAATGATACCGGCGCACCGCCATCCTGATCAAAATCGGCAATGGCTTCCTCGAGGGTGTCGAAGGCCCGCAAAATATAGTGAAATTCCAAAAGCTCGAAGACTTCGTAGACATCAGGGATCATGCGGGCCAGTTTCAGATCGCCGTTCTTTTCGCGAATGCCCTTGATTTCACTGATAAAAATTCCCCATCCTGCGCTGCTGATATAGTCAACATTTCCCAAATCTATGATGATATTGTGGCGGTTGGACTTCAACAGGGACGACAAAGCATGTTCAAGTTCGGCCGAAGTAGTCGTATCGATGTACCCACCTACCTTGATGATGGAAATTTGTTGGCTCGCACCTGCTTTCTCGACGGAAACCTGTATGCCTTCCATGGATTTCTCCTGAATGTATGTAAATTAATAAAAACGCTGATGAATATAAAAGAAAATCAACAAAAAGTCAATGAAAAGAAAAATCAAAAATCGAGTGAAAATCAGATAGAAAGTCGGCCGACTTCGCTCACCTTGAAGAAAAATGCAGCTTTATCCTGCGCGGCGTCGAAGCATAAATTACTCGCCAGCCAGGCTGCTAAGTATGCATCATCCGCAGGGCTTTTTTGATTTTTTCTTTGATATCGGTCCGATCCGGATTCAGCTCCAGGACTTTTTTCCACTCCGTCACGGCCTGTTTATACTCGCCGCGATTGGCATAAATCACGCCTAAGTTTTCATAGGCGGTGATGTCACTCGGATCCAGTTCTTTCACTTTCTCGTACGAAACGGCTGCCTCGTTATACATCTGGTTCCGAAAATAGGCGTTGCCCAAAATGCTGTGGGCCTCTTTGTAATCCGGATACTCCTTTAACACTTTCTTGAACTCATGAATGGCGTGTCCGTACTCCTTGTTTTTATAATAGCGGATTCCTTTGATTAGAATCTTCTCGCGCTCCGTTAAAAGATTGTTCGACTTGCTGAGGTTCCCAACTTCTGCTTCCCGGTTTCGGCTTTTTTTTCTTTTTGCAGATTTGGCTGGCAGCGGTTTGTGGTTGCCGGTAATATAGACGATCTCGTCGTCGATGGCCTGGATCAAATCGGCGAACGAGGCGTCGCTTCCGTCCTTGCCGTTGGTGTTGACCTCTGCCGAATCTCCAGCGTCAGCTTCGTCAAGAACGCCTTCAGAACTTCCAGTCAGCAGCTCATCGACTGCCGATGACATCAGGAAGGTCTCATCCATCTCTTCATCAGATGGCGAAATCCCGGGCTCCCGGTGCCGATCGTTGTCGCCTTCCTCCGCCGCCTCGGCAATGGGTTTTTCCAGGCGGGACTCATCTTCTTCCGTCACCAGTGTGACTTCTTTCGCACCTTCATCCAGGTCGGTGTCAAAGTCGTCGTCGGGCGTGCTGGCACTTTCAGAAAAATAATCCTGAAATGACAAATTATCGAGCACACCGGCGGCGCTCTCTTCAAAGTCATCCTGACCAGCTGCTGGCTGGCTGACCCCCTCAAGTTTTTCCGTGTCGAAATCAACATCGGGCTCAGCAGACTGGCCGTCCGCAAACATATCGTGCAGAGAGTCGTCTTCAAAGGTCTCGTTGGCAGAAATTTCAAGCGCCGGAGACTGTGCAGACTCTGGTGGAGCAGCCTCGCCGGCTGCGGACGCTGCCTCTGTGTCCGCGGCTTCCTGGCGGCGATCTTTTGCGAGGAGCTGATCGAGAGGAACATCCAGCAACGATTCCGCTTCGATGTCAAACGATGCAGCCGGGCCCACGACCTTGTCCGGTTGAGTGGTCATCAGCGACTCAAAAAACTCGTCAAGGGGAGTGCCCGGGTCACCCGGTGCTTCCGGTTTGGGCGCTTCCCGCCGTGGCAACGGCGGCGGCAGCGGACGCAGCGACTCGACTTCATCTTGACGGCTCATGATCAATTTGCCGTCCAGAGTCATTAACGGCGTGCCCGGCGGCTTCAAGCGACGCCGGCCACTCCTGATTCTCTGAATGTAGGCCTCGCGCAGTTGTCGCGTATTCAACCGGCTTCGTACCAGCTCATCGTAGATTTTACCTTCGCTGATCTTTTCAAAGCCGTAGCGTTCGCTATTCAACTCTTCGCTAATGCGACCAGCGCCGTACTCGGGATGCAGCGCGATAATATCCAGAATCTTGGTTTTCTCTTCGATGCTGAGGTGCTTGGCCTCGACTGACGCTTCCTCGCCGACCGCAAACGCGTCAACACCCTCTTCCTCGAAAATCTTCTTGTACTTGTTGTAGTAGGCGTAGGTGGTGAGATTGACCCGCTCGCAAGCGTCACGAATGCTCTGCCCCTCCCCGATGAGCAAATGAGCCTCCTTGGCCCGACGGAACTCATCCGCTTCGCGGGTCGATTGCTCCTTGACGGCGACCAGAGTGATATCGTCATATTGCTGGTTGCCTTCAGTGAAAGAGTAGATGGAAAGCTTCAGTTTCTCCACAAAGTCTTTGGCCGGAAGATGGCCGTTGTTGCGTAAGACGTCCTGCAATCTTTCTTCGCCAAAGAGTTCGCGGTTGGGATTCATGGCCTCCGTGATGCCGTCGGTGTAAATCAGCAGGATGTCGTCTTTAGCCAGCTCAATGGTCTCGGATTCAATGGACTTTTTGAACAGATCCTTCTCCGGCAGCTGAATGCCGATGGGGAAACCTTTAGGGTTGAGATAATAGGTTTTGCTGGTACTGTTGCGAAACAGGATCATCGGGTTGTGACCGGCGCTGGCGTAATTGATGCTGCGGCGCTTCGAATCGATGATGAGATAGAAGACAGTAACGAACATGCCCTTCTTGATGTCGTTGCTGATGAATTGGTTGACGCGCGTCAAAACCTCGGCGGCGTCCTTCATGCCGCGCGCTTCGGTTCGCAGCGCGGTCCGGATCATGGTCATCACCAGCGAGCCCGGCACGCCCTTTCCGGAAACGTCGGCCACCGCGATTCCCAGGGTATCTTTGTCCACCTCGACGAAATCATAGTAATCGCCGCCCACTTC
>DASWHH010000267.1:0-4907 GCA_036398295.1 bacterium | reverse complement strand
CACCCTGAAATCGTGGGCGGTGCCGAAAGGCTTGGCGCCGCGGCCGGGCATCAAACGGCTGGCGGTGACCACCGAAGATCATCCGCTGGAATACCTCAATTTCGACGGCACGATTCCGAAAGGCCAATACGGCGGCGGCGAAATGTGGATTTTCGCGCAGGGTAAATACGAATTCACCAAAGAGAAAAAGGATGGTTTCTATTTCCGACTCAACAGCCGCGAGTTGAATGCCGAGTATCGCATGTACCAGACGCGCGGCAACGAGTGGCTGCTGGAGCGCGTCGATGCGCCGCAAGTGGATTGGCTGCGCGACCGCATCGAACCGATGCTGGCAAACAGCGACAAGAAGCCGCCGACTTCCGGCGATTATCTTTTCGAAGTCAAATGGGACGGCATCCGCGCCACCATCGTACTGGACGAAGGCCAGATGCGCATCATCAGCCGCGGCCACCGCGACGTCAGCAAGCAGTTTCCGGAGCTCTTGATTCCGGAGAAGGCGTTTCGCGGCACCTGCGCGGTCTTCGATACGGAAATTGTCTGTCTCGACGAGGACGGGCGGCCCAGTTTCAAACAGGTGATCAATCGCCTCATGCAGCGCAGTGCGTCCGGAATCGAACGCGGCAGGCAAAAACATCCGGTGGTGTGCTACGTGTTCGATTGCCTCTATCTCGATGGCCGGCCGATCCTGCAGGAACCGCTCACCAAGCGCCGCGAGTGGCTGGCCGACGCCATTCGCAAAGATTCTCCCTATCGCGTCAGCGAAGCGGTTGACGATGGGCAGGCGCTATTCGAGGCGGCGAAAGCTTTGGGACTCGAAGGAATCGTTGCAAAAGATCGAACAAGTCCTTATCTTCCGGGCAAACGCAGCAATAACTGGCTTAAGATCAAAACCCGGCAGACGATGGATTGCCTGATCATCGGTTATACCAAAGGCAAGGGAGATCGGGGAGCCCTGTTCGGCGCCCTCCATATCGGGGAACATAATGGCGACGGACTCGAGTACCGCGGCAAAGTGGGAACCGGATATGATCAGGCTATGATGAAAAGCATTTTTTCGGAAATCCAAAAACTACAGCCGACAAAACGCATGATTAAACAGAAACCATTAGACGACGCCCAAACCGTGTGGATCGAACCTAAACTGCTGTGCGAAGTTCAATACTCGTCGCTGACCAAAGACGGGATGCTGCGCGAGCCGGTTTTTTTGCGGCTCAGACCGGATTTGATGGAGGAATAAAAGCGTAACCACTAATTTCACGAATTACACGAATTAGAAAAAAGCAATTTAACCGCAGAGGGCGCAGAGCCCGCTGAGTTGATTTAACAAAAAATTTAGTTGCATATTTTTCTTGTGTAAAAAGGCACAGATCAATTCGCGACCGAACAACGAATGTAACCATTCTTCTGCTCTGGCTGTTAAAAAATTAGTGAAATTCGTGTAATTCGTGGTTAAATTTGTTCGAACAACAACGAGGTGAAAAAATGAGGGCCATCTGGAAAGGACACATTCGGTTTTCGCTGGTGACGATTCCGATTCGAATCTACAACGCCATCGAGACTTCCGAAAGCATCAGTTTCAATCAATTGCACAAAGAGTGCAACGGCAACATTGGGTACGATAAGAAGTGCAAGAAATGCGGCGAGGTAGTCAAGAACGAGAACATCGTCAAAGGCTACAAGTATGAGCCGGATCAGTATGTGATCATCGAGGACAGCGACTTCGAAAAAGTGCGGCTCAAAAGCACGAAGGTGATCGAGATCGAAGGCTTTGTGGATGAATCCGAAGTCCACCCCACCCTTTTTGATTCGCCCTATTATGCCGGTCCGGATGGTGAAGTCGCGTCCAAGGCTTACGCCCTCCTCTGCCAGACCTTGAAAGACACCGGCAAGATCGGCATTGGCCGGGTGGTGCTGCGTGACCGCGAAAATGTCATGCTGCTGACGGCGCAGGATAACGCCATTCTCATGTACAAGCTGCGCTACCCCAACGAAATCCGTAGCATCGCCGAGGTGCCGATGTTGAATGGCGTACAAACCAATGAACAGGAACTCAAGCTGGCGCGCACGCTGGTGGAGTCGATGGCGAAATCCTTCGGTGAAATCGAGATGAAAGATCGCTACAACGGTGCGCTGCGGGAGATGATTCAGGCCAAGATTGAAGGCAAGGAAGTGGTGTCGGTTGAAGAAGAGGAAAAACCGGTGGTCGACATCATGACCGCGCTCAAGGCCAGCATCGAGCAGGCGAAGAAAGACAAGAAACCGATGGAGAAGGCCACGGGTAAAAAGAAAGCGGCGAAGGAAGTCGTCGTAGAAGCCAAACAGGAGAAAGCGAAGAAACGGAAGGTCGCTTGAGGCACTTTAAAGACAAATATCGATCAAAGAATGTCGAATATCGAATGTAGAAGGAGTTCGAAATTCTACATTCTTTGTTCGATATTCATTTAGCGATCATAATCTCTTAGGGTCATGGCTAAAATCTTAAAACTGCCCATCCAGCCGCCGGCAAAGCTCGGTTTCGAGAAAGTCAAAAAGCGCCGTAAAAAAGACGCCGACGATCCGAGCCAGTTGAGCCTCTTTGCCGGACACGGGCCCTCCAGCGCCCGGATAGTCAACTTGCCCTCGCGTCTCGGGCCGTTTGAGGAAGCGCTGCTGCTGGACGAATTGGGCGACCGCCAGGCCGCCGAAAAATATTGGCGCGCCATCGAAGCCGGCGACGGTGTGGCCGATGCCTACTGCAACCTGGGCATCATCGAATCGCATTCGGGGCGCTCGGCGAAGGCCTACGATTGCTTCACCCAGTCGCTCAAGCACGATACACGCCACATGGAGTCGCATTACAATCTGGGCAATCTTTATTTCGATGACGGCGACCTGCGGCTGGCGCGCGTACATTATGAAATCGCCGCCGAACTCGATCCGGATTTCCCGAACACCTATTTCAATTTAGGGCTGGCACTGGCCATTTGCGACGACTATTCCGGCGCCATCGTGGCGCTCAGCAAATACCAGGACATCGTTTCGCCGGAGGAGGGCAGCAAAGCCGAGGAGCTGCTGGCTACCCTCAAGCGCTCGCTGGCCGCTCAAAGATAAAACAAGGCGCCGGATTTGTCGCCACTGCATTCTTTGGCAAGTACTTTATAAAGGTAATTTTTGAACAAAAAATAAACTGCCTTTGAAGGAGAAAAAACTATGAGATCCAAAACGTTTCTACTACTATTGACCGCCACGTTGTTTTTCGTCGTTCCCGCCATGGCGCAGGATAAAGAGCCGGAAAAACCCAAGGCCCCTGCTCCTCATCTCGTCATCAAAGCGTTAGAGCACGATTTCGGGGAAGTAAAAGCCGGCACCCCGCTCACCTATAACTTCATGTTCGAAAATCAAGGCACTGACACGCTGCGAGTTCACACCGTCAAGGCTTCTTGCGGTTGCACCACGACCAAGTATGACAAAGTCATCGCGCCGGAAAAGGAAGGCGAGATCATCCTCGCCATTGCCGACACCAAAAACTATCAGGGCAATGTGGTGAAGAGCGCCACCGTTTCCACCAACGATCCCGACCAGCCCACCTTTCGTCTGACGCTGCGAGCAAATTTTAAGAAAGAATAGGATCATGAAAGAACATGCAGTAATATCAACAAAAGAGATCGAGCAACAGATATTACTGATACGCGGTCAACGGGTCATGCTTGATATGCACCTTGCGGAAATATACGGAGTGCAGACCAAGAATTTGAACAAAGCGGTGGCGCGCAACCGGGCTCGCTTTCCGGAAGATTTTGTTTTCCAACTAACACAAGGATGAATGGGAGAATTTGAGGTTCCAATTTGGAACCTCAAACACCCGAGGTGGGCGGCGGTATGTTCCCTATGCGTTTACTGAACATGGAGCAGTAATGTTAGCCTCTGTCCTCAATAGCCCAATCGCGGTCAAGGCAAGCATTCAGGTTGTGCGGGCCTTCGTGCGATTGCGTGAGTTTCTGGCAATACACAAGGAGCTTGCTGAGAAACTGTCCCAGCTTGAAAAAAGAATCGATCAGCACGATGAATCGATCCAAACCATCTTCGAAGCCATCCGCCAACTGATGCTGCCACCCGAAAAGCCAAAGCGCCGGATCGGTTTTAGAGTTGAAGAGCCAAGGGCGCGATATAAGGTTCGTCGTCAAAAAGTATAGAAGTTGATCGGCAGGATGGGTGATTCATCAAATTTTGAAATTTGATATGGCAAGAAGTAAAACAAAATCTCTCCCTCAATTTGATTATCTTGATGATTTGGTGGAGTTCTTCGATTCTAATGATATGGGCGACTACTGGGATCGAATGCCAGAAATGCATTTTGATATCAACGTTAAAAAAAGAAGGCATTTAGTCACCATTGATGAGGAACTCCTCGTTAAGCTCGCCGAAATTGCAAAATCAAAAAATGTTTCATCGGAAAAGCTGATTAACTCGTGGCTGCGAGAGAAAGTGTTTGGGAGGAATTGAATTCATGACTAAGCGCTGGTTATGGAGCGATTAAAAATAATGATGGGAACTCCAAATTCACAAGTTTGAGCCATGAAAGTTATCTACAAAATTACTTATCCAAACGGCAAGATTTACATTGGGAAGGATCTAACCGACAGCATTAACTATTTTGGCAGCGCTGACAGCAAAATTATTGCGAAGGACTTTACAGATAGAGAAAAAAGACGAGACTTCACAATTAGAAAAGAAATCTTGTGGGAATCTGAAACCGCCTCAGACAGCGAGGTTAATCTGAAAGAAGTTGAATACATAAAAATCTTCAAGTCCAATGACCCTGCCATCGGGTATACTCAGTGGCCAAAAATCAAAAGCTCCAATCAGGGAGTCGCCTAGCAGAGTATCCATCTTACCAGTTGCAGAAAATATCATCTCACCCTATATTT
>DASWHH010000266.1:0-3719 GCA_036398295.1 bacterium | reverse complement strand
ATGGAATTCCAGCCAAACGAAGCCAGCCAGTGCTGCAAAAACTCTTGTGGAGAGGTCGGGCGGTCCGCAAAGCGGTAGCGCCATTTCGTTTCATGCTGGTTGAATGTCAACAGGTCGTAGGTTTGGCTGCTGGTATCGTAGCGCAATTCGACGCCCGCGAACTCGCTGCGGTAAAGTCGCGGCTTTTGCGGATTCAACTCCATCGGCTGGGTGAGCAGGTAGCCGGGATCCACCAGGTATTTTATCCGGTCCAACATCACGATCATGGCGCAGTGGATGTTACGCCCGGCGCGCATATCGGCCATCACGGCATAGCCAAGGAAACCGTGCTGGGCCAAAATGGCTTGCAGAAGGAAGGTGAGTGAGAAACAGGTGCCGCCCAAACGTTGAGAGATGTGGTCTGCCATCACTTGTTCGGGCAGTCGCAGTTTCTCCAGGCCGCTCCAGTTGTCATGCAGTTTGATGATCTTGCTGATGTTCTCGTAGGGCAGCGTGGCGAAACGCTCGAGGATGTTCTCCAAAAACCGTCGGTTTGCCTCCTGGGGCTGTAATCGGAAATAGTCCCGGAACATCTGCACGCCATCCCGGTGCTGCAGCGGGTCCAGTCGCAACGATGCAATTTCCGGGATCAATTCCACCGCCAATCCTCTCCAAATCAGCTAACCTGAACAATTCATGCACAAGACTTCAAAGTTTGCGAATAAATAAACAACTTTCCCCCACCAACAACAACCATTTTTGCGGGTGTGGTATGGATTTTTTCCAAAAATTGTTGTATGCTACACGGTTAATCAGAAAAGGAGGGCCGAAATGAGGTACTGGTTATTCAAATCTGAGCCGGAGGTTTTTTCCATCGACGATTTGAAGAATCGTCCGGACTCCACGACCCAGTGGGACGGCGTGCGCAACTACCAGGCCCGAAACTTCCTGCGCGGCGAAATTAAAATAGGTGACCAGGTTTTGTTTTATCACTCCAGTTCCGTCAACATCGGAGTAGCGGGCGTGGCGGAGGTCGTCAAAGGCGGGTATCCCGATCATACGGCGTGGGACCCGAAATCGACTTATTACGATCCCACTTCCACGCCCGACAATCCACGCTGGTATATGGTTGATATCAAGTGGAAGCAGTCGTTCAAACGGTTGGTCCCGCTCCAGGAAATCAAGCAAACGCCAGCTCTACAAAATATGAAACTGGTGCAAAAGGGCATGCGACTCTCGGTGCAGCCGGTGACCAGAGAGGAGTTTGAGAAGATTCGTGAGATGGGGATGAAGGGATAGCTTGGTGTCGCTTCAAAAATGCTTGTGGGTTAAACCCCCAAAGTCTCCCACTTTTGTTTGCACGTTTGTTGTTGTGCCACGGCATGCGAATCTATTTCATGCGACTGGCAAAATCCCTGAACGCCTCCAGGTGTTCTCTTTTTAAGACAAACTCGGTATTGTGGAGCTGTCCACCCACATAATTGGAATTAAGAATCCTGAGGAACGTACTTAGGGGGATCTCTCTGTAGAGAAACTCGCGTATTCCAGACGATGTCAGGTTGGCGATGCGTTGGAAGGCCCCGGGCTCGATCCGGTTGCCGTCGAGCAATAATTTGAGATTCGCCGTTTCCTGGAACCGCGGGCTCGTGGAAACGGATGCGAACATCATGACCACATTGTCGGGTACGGCCTTTGGGGTGAGCCCGGGACTATAATAATAAAACCGCAGGTAAAGTCCGTCTCGGATTTTCACGCCAATAGCCGTTCTGGTCTTTTCATCAAACTCATCGTATGTCTGTTGATAGTAATAATCCGCATTGACGTTGGGTTTGAATTCCGGGTGCACGAAGTTTCGTTTCGTCGGTAATTTCGGCTGCGCCGGCGCCTTCGTTATCAGCGAATCCGTGGCGAATTCCCAGGTGCCGTTCTTATTAAGAAGAACACGCCGGCCGTCCTCCGTGTGCGCCACGATCTGTCCGTAGGAATGAACGGCCAGCAACATCAAACAGATTGAAATTGATTTTGTCATTTTTCATCTCCAGGGTCTTCAAGCGACGTAAACGGAACACGGCGAAACTCAGGTGATATTTTACTTATTGAGATTTCGAATGTCAATTGAATTCCGGCACTTCTGAGAAGAGCATTGCATAAAAGGAAACATGCTTCGACTGGGCCCTGGGTACTTGGTAGGTTGTTTTCGCCAGCAACTAATTCTGGGAGGAACCTTGCGTGCAGGAAGTATGAAGCGGGATTACTTAATCAGCAAACTCACCCGGCGATTGATCATCAGCCCGCGATTGTCCGGCGTTTCTTCCACTTTGAGGCGTGTGTCGGCATAACCCACCGCCACGAAGCGTTGGGCGCCGATGCCGTTTTCCAGCAAGTTGCGGATCACGCTCGATGAGCGCGCGGTTGACAGTTCCCAATTGGAGGGATAGGGGGAATTCTTGACCAGCGGCACGCTGTCGGTGTGACCTTCCACCTGAATTCTTCGTTCCATTACCCCGGGTGCTTTGAGGATGTCGGCCAGGGCGATCAATACCGGCAACGAGTTTTCCTTCAGATCCGCTTTCCCCGAATCAAACAAAATGTTGTCCTGAAAATTCACCAGCAGGCCCTCCGGGGTCAGCGCCACGTCCACGCTCTGCTGCAGGTTATGCTGTTCCACCAGTTCTTTGAATTTCTTCTCGAGCTGATGCAGGGGCATGGTCTCGCCTGCCTGCGCAGGCAGGCTTTTTGAAAAGTACTCCATGATCATCTCGAACTTCACCTGGTCGATTTGCGAGATGGAGAAGAACAGCACGAAGAATGCCAGCAGCAGCGTCACCATGTCGCTGTACGACAACAGCCACGGCTGATCTTCCTTTTTCGTCTGGTTGAAAGTGGGAATCTTGATTTCCATATTGATGAATCTCAGTTGTAACAATTAACGGAGTGTTGGAGTACTGGAGTACTGGATTTTTGTTGGATTATTGGATCGAGGGAACATAGCTCCATAACTCCATTGCTCCATCACTCCGGGACTACGCCAATTCTTTCGCGCTAAGCTTACTTTGCACGCGTCCGTTGGACGATCCGGTCGCCATTCTATTGATTTTCTTCCGGCTGTTGGCGTTGAGATACGCCGCCAGTTTGTCGCGGGCATAAACATAATTGCGGTTGTCGTACATCATGAGGATGGTTTCGAGCTGCATGGTTTCAATGAGCAAATTATTTTCGGAGCGCTCGCGGATTTTTTCAGCGATGGGAACGAAAACAATGTTCGCGAGAATTAAGCCATAAAAGGTGGTCGTCAAGGCCACCGCCAGACCCAGGCCAATCTGGCCGGGCTTACTTTGCAGGGTGATGAGCATGTCGATCAAGCCGATCACCGTGCCTAACATGCCAAATGCCGGCGCCAACTTCGCCATGATGCTGAACAGCTGGTTTTGCTTCGATTCACGGTTCATTTGCCAGCGAATCTGATCCTCGAGGATGACCTGCGTTTCTTCTTTGGTATAACCGTTGGCGATCATCTGCACGCCATCCTGCAAAATCCACAGCTTTTTCAAATTGGGCAATTCACGCAGCAGGTGATCGAGGCCGTCGCGTTGATAGGTGCGAATGGCCGCCACCATCTTGTGCACGCCGCCGACGTAGTCGTGGGTGCCGGAGCGAAAGATGATGAAGTACGCTTTGAACGCCTCCAGCACTTCGCTAATCGGAAAAGACACAAATGTCGAAGCGATGGTTCCGCCCAG
>DASWHH010000265.1:0-6071 GCA_036398295.1 bacterium | reverse complement strand
CGCTGAAGGGCGCTTATGGAGAATATCACCAGTTTGTGAATCGCATCACCAACGATGATGCCTTGAACGGCAACCGCGATTTCTGGCTTTTGGCAGGCGAGAGGTTGGCGCCGAATTTTGCCGAGCACAAAATTCTCGGCTTGACCTATGAAAACCGCCATTTTCTTTTCGATATCGAAGCGTATCACAAAAACCTCGAGGGTGTGGCGGAATTCTCTCAGCGCTTTCACCGACCTCCGGGATCGCCCGCCGAAGAGTTGTTTTTCCTCGGCGATGGTGCAGCTCAAGGCATCGAGTTTATGGCGCAGAAAAAGATCGGCAAGCTGAATGGCTGGGCAAGTTACACGCTGGCAGAAGTCGAGTATCGCATCCCCGAGCTGAATGGCGGAGAGGCTTTTCCGGCAAAGCAGGATCGCCGGCATGAAGTCAAGCTGGTCGGAAATTATTGTCTGGCCAAATGGAACTTCGCCGCGACCTGGGTTCTTAACTCGGGCGCGCCTTATACTGCGCCCGTCAGTGGCGGCGCCGGCATGCTCGGCGACAAGAACGCCAATCGTCTGCCGGCGTACCATCGTTTTGATATCAGTTGTTCACGCCAGTTTACCTTCACCGATTTGAATTGGGAGGTCGGGCTGTCAATCTTTAACCTGTATGATCGACGTAATGTTTTGCGTCGGGAGTTTGTTTTAAACGCGAACTCTGTCAGCGTGCGGGATCTCACAACCTTGGGCTTGACACCCACCGTCACCTTAAGAGTGAATCTAAAATAGAGTCCTCGAACTGCACACTAGCAACCACTTTTTTCCGGATCAAATGTTTCCATGCGTTCCTCCGCAGATCCCATGTTTTCCAGCTTGCCTTGACTACCCGGTATTTCAAGCTAAAGGCAATTCGACGATACCCTTTATTCGGCGCCAGGCTCCGAAAAAAGGCTTGACTTAGAGTTTCTAAATATTTATAATTGCACGGTGTTTTTTACAAGAATTAAGGAGACAACATAACGGCATGCTCAAACCTCACAAAAGAATAACCAAACGCCATCTTAAAGAAGATAAGTTCGTAACCTATTATTTCAAAGCAGTTGACTATGTTGAAACCAATTCGCGCCAGATCCTGATTGGTGTTGGGACGCTACTGGCAATCTCCATTGCCATGTTTGCTTACTCTAGAAATCAAGCCTCGAAAGAGAGTGCCGCGGTCGTTGAATTGGCGAAAGCCACTCAAGAGTATGCCAACGCCAACTACGAGGGTGCGACGGTGGTTTTCAAAAATCTGATTGATAAATACGGCAGCACCAAGAGCGGAAAAATGGCCAGGTTCTATCTGGCCAACGCTTACTTTGAGCTCAAGAATTATGCTGAAGCCGAAAAAAACTATGGTGATTTTTCCGACGACAGCGACGACGACGTGTTGGCTGCTTCGGCGCTTTCCGGGGTAGCCGCCTGTCTGGAAGAGCAGGCAAAATTTGATGAGGCCGCCCAGGTGTACCAAAAGACCGCCGAGAAATTTCCAGAGGCGTTCATAGCAGCGGAGAACCTCTATCACTCCGCGCGCTGCTACATGCTGTCCGGCAAACGGCAGGAGGCCCTCGCAACTTTGAACCGTCTGCTTGAAAGATTTCCTGATTCGCCAGTGAAGGCGGACGCGGAATTGCTTCTTGCGGAACTATCCTCATGAGTATAGCGCAGTCGTGTCCAAAAATTTAACTTGCATAAGCCAAATAAATTTACTACATTCTCTTACTTAAAGTGGGTCAAGTGACCCACTTTTTTGTTGTTATGGGTATTGATCTGGTTCAAAAATTGCGTGAACTGGTGGTGTCGATTCTGGCGGAACCACAGTATGATTTAGTGGATCTCCAAATCAAGGGACAGGGTAGCACCCAGGTTGTTCGGGTTTTCGTGGACAAGCGCGGTGGTATTACACTGGATGAGTGTGAAGCTATCAGCCGCCAACTTTCTGATGCTATCGACAGCGAAGACACTATTCCGGGTTCGTACCGACTCGAAGTCTCTTCCCCGGGCCTGGACCGACCGTTGCGTACCGCAGCCGATTTTCGCCGGAACATCGATCGCGACGTAGAAATCACCTATTCAGATGCTGACGAAGAACAAACGGTCACCGGAAAGATTGTTCAGGTTTCTGATGACCGGGTAGAGGTGCAAGGCCGTACTCGCAACCGAGAGATTCTTATTTCAACTATAACCAGGGCCAAAATCCATCTGCCCTGGTAACGAAGAGATCATGCGGAGGATCGCTCAAATATGAAGAGTGAAATCGTTGAAGCGTTCGCCCAAATTGCCAAAGAAAAAAATATCGAAAGAGAATTGCTGGGCGAGATTTTGGAAAGCACGATTTTGTCGATTATAAAAAAGAAGTACGGCAAATCCGACAACTTCAATATTTTTGTCAGTATGGACAAAGGGGAGATCGAAATCTATCAGAACAAGACCATTGTCGAACAAGTCAGTGATGAGGTCGAGGAAATTGATCTCGAATCCGCGCGCAAAGTTGAGCCTGATCTTGATTTGGGTGATGAGTATATCGAAATCATTGACCCCAGAAGTTTCGGACGCCGCTTGATCATTGCCGCCAAGCAGAACTTGAACCAAAAACTGAAGGATGCCGAAAAAGAGATTCTTTATGATGAATTTCAAAAGCGCATCGGCGAAATTATCAGCGGCGATGTCCGGCAAGCCAACCGCAACGAAATCTACCTCAACATAGATAAAACCGAGGTGATCCTGCCGCGGCGGGAGCAGATTCCGACAGAACGCTATCGTCGTGGTGAGCACGTACGGGCGGTAATTAAGAGTGTGGAAAAAACCAACCGCGGCCTGGAGATCATTGTTTCACGCGCCGATTCGCTCATTCTCATTCGACTGTTTGAATTGGAGGTGCCGGAAATCTACGACGGCATTATCGAAATCAAGAACGTCGCGCGCGAGCCTGGCGACCGCGCCAAGATCGCAGTGCTCTCCAACGACAAGCGTATCGATGCCCTCGGCGCCTGTGTTGGCATGAAAGGCATTCGCATTCAGTCCATCAGCAAGGAGCTTAACAACGAAAAAATCGATGTCATCAACTGGCATGGTGATCCCGGTATTTTCATTTCACGGTCACTCAGTCCCGCTAAAGTGTACAAAGTCATTGTTGACCAGAATAAGAAAAAAGCGATCGCGGTATTGACAGATGATCAGGTATCGCTGGCGATCGGCAGAGGCGGTCAAAACCGGCGCTTGGCTTCGAAACTATCCGGCTTTGAAATCGAGATTATCAAGGAATCTGAATATAAGAAAATTATGGAGGACAAGCTGGCGGGGGAGAACACCACCAAGTTATCGAATGTGCCGGGCTTAACGCCGGGAATGTTGAAAAATCTCAGTGCCGGTGGTTTTGAAACCGCTGAAGATGTTCTGAAATCCGGCATCGCCGGCCTGACTGTGATTCAAGGCGTCGGTGAAAAAACCGCTGCCAAGATCCTGGATACCATCAAAGAGCATATCAAATCTAATTAAAATTTGTGGAGTTGGTTCATTTGAGTAAGAAACTAAGAGTCTTTCAAATTGCGCGTGAGCTGAGTCTTTCCAACGAAGCGGTCATCGAATTTTTGGTCAAAAAGGATAAGAGTATTCGGTCGCAGATGAGCTCGGTGTCCGAGGACTTGTACGATGAGATCTGCAAAAGATTTAAAAAGACCGAGGCCGCGCCGGTGGATTCAGGACAGGACTTTCGGCAGAAGCTAAAAGAAAAGCAGATGCTCGAAGACCTGCGCCGCAAGAAGAAACAGCAAGAATTGGAAGAGCGCATCAAGTTCGCCACGCAACTTGCGGAAGAACGGCCGAAGAAGCTCAAGAAGGCCAAGGAAGAAAGGGAAGAAAAGAAAACCAAGAAGGTTCGCCCCCGCGATGTCGAGGCCATCAAAGCGGAAAGCGACGTTTCTGCCACTGAAGAGCCTTCGGTGGTGGAGATGATTTCCAAGGCCAAGAAGGAAATCGATAAACAGAAACAAGCCGAAACTGTTGAAAAAGAGAAAACCAAAAAGAAGCGAGGAGAAGAAGAAAAGGTTGTTGTCGAACAGGCGGTAGAACCGGAATTAGAAAAGAAGAAAACCCGGCCCGGCAAGAAGGAAACCGCCGAGCCCGCAGTTGAAAAAGCCGTTCCCTCCTTGAGGGCAGCGGAGGTCGAAGCCAAGGGCCGTAAAGAGGAACCTGCCGCCGCGCCGGCCGTTGCGGCCAAGCCGGAGACGGTTGAGGAAGGGGCCAAAAAGAAGGGAAAGAAGAAAAAGAAGCGAAAAATTTCCGAAGAGGAAATTGCAGAATCCATCCGGCAAACCCTGGCGGCAATGGACGAGGTCAAGCCAAAGCGACGGAAACGAAAAGCTAAAGAAGAAACCGAGGCAGAGGTTGAAGACGACAAGGAGGTTATCAAAGTCAGCGAATTCATTTCCGCGGCGGAGCTGGCTGATCTGCTCGGTGTCGAAGCCACGCAAGTCATCAAAAAGTGTTTTGAGTTGGGCATGATGGTTTCCATTAACCAGCGCCTCGATATGGATACCATCGTTGCCGTTGCCGATGAGTTCGGTTTCGACGTTGAGATTGTCGCCGAATATGGGACGGAAATTATCAGCCAGGAAGAAGAAGATGAAGAAACCGATTTGCAGTCGCGTCCGCCGGTGGTCACGATCATGGGCCACGTCGATCATGGCAAAACCTCACTGCTCGACTATATTCGCAAGAGTAACATTATCGCCGGCGAGGCGGGCGGGATTACCCAGCACATTGGCGCTTACGAGGTGAACGTCAACGGTCGCTCAATTACTTTCCTCGACACGCCCGGTCACGAAGCCTTTACCGCGATGCGCGCCCGCGGCGCACAGGTAACCGACCTCGTGATTTTGATTGTCGCGGCCGACGACGGCGTGCAGCCGCAAACCATTGAAGCCATCAACCACGCGAAAGCGGCCGGCGTGCCAATCGTTGTGGCCATCAACAAAATCGATAAGCCAGGCGCCAATCCTGATTTTGTCAAGAAGCAACTCGCGGAAAATAATATCCTGGTGGAAGGCTGGGGCGGAAAATACCAGTCGGTGGAGGTTTCGGCGAAAAGCGGCGCGGGCATGGAGAGGTTGCTGGAGATGATCCTGCTTGAAGCCGATATTCTCGAGCTCAAGGCCAACGCGAAACGTCCGGCGCGCGGGATTATCATTGAATCCAAATTGGATAAAGGCAAGGGACCCGTGGCCACGATGCTGGTGCAACACGGCACGCTGCAAGTAGGCAACCTGTTTATTTCAGGTCAGTATGCCGGCAAAGTGCGCGCCATGTATAACGAGCGCAACCAGAAAGTCAGCGACGCGGGACCGGCAACCCCGGTACAGGTGGTGGGTTTTGAAGGTGTGCCGCAAGCTGGCGACACCTTTATCGTTATGGAATCAGAACGAGAGGTGCGGGAGATCAGCGCCAAACGTCAGCAGCTTAAACGCGAACAGGACTTCCGCCGCCGCCGCCATGTCACGCTCGATCAGATTTCACAGCGCATCCGCCACGGTGAAGTCAAGGAGTTAAACATCATTCTCAAAGCCGACGTCGACGGCTCTATCGAGGCCCTGGGCGATGCTCTGTTGCGGCTGTCGAATGAGGAGGTTGCGGTCAACGTCATTCACAAAGCGGTTGGCGGCATCTCCGAGTCGGATGTGCTGCTGGCGTCGGCCTCCGAAGCGATTATCATTGGTTTTCAGGTCCGCCCGACTTTGCAGGCACGTGATCTGGCGAAGAAGGAGGATATTGATATCCGTATCTACCGCGTGATCTACGACGCCGTCGAAGACGTCAAGTCGGCGCTGGAAGGTTTGCTCGAACCCGAAATCAGCGAGGAAATCACCTCCACGGTCGAGGTCCGCAACACTTTCAAGGTTCCCAAGATTGGCACCGTGGCTGGCTGTTATGTACTTTCCGGAAAGGTCATCCGCAATGACCTGGCAAAAATCTATCGCGAGGACAAGCTTCTCAACGAGTCACGCATCGGCTCGTTAAAGCGCTTTAAGGAAGATGTCCGCGAGGTGACATCAG
>DASWHH010000264.1:0-5788 GCA_036398295.1 bacterium | reverse complement strand
TTGCCCATGCCGGTGGGTCCCGCCAGGCAGATGACCTTCGGTTTCGAGGTCCGCACGTCGAGATTTTTATAAACTTGGAAATAGTGCGCCATTTCCTGGCGCAGGGTTTGCCGGATTCTCTTGTCGTCCTTTCCGCGAAGCGGATCGGTACCCGACAAATCCGTGCCATGCAATTTAAGAAAGACTTTCTGCACCAGTTCCGCCGCCAGTTCCTCGTGCACGCCTTGCTCCTCCACCAGAAATTCCATGGTTTCAGGCAACACCAGCATTTTCTTAAAACGCAAGTATTCCGAGATATCCATGAGGGATTCTTTCAACTGGTCAAGCTCGGCCTTGATGTCGGCCGTGGCGGCGCCGGAATTGACTTCGCGAACTTTGCGAACCGATGCCGGCGAGTAGACCGCCGGCGAAGTCGTGGTTTCGGCAGCTCCGGTTTTTTCGGCCAGATACTGCTCCGAGGTAGCGGTGATTTCCACCACCTCGGTGTTGGTCAGATCATAGAGACCGCCCTCTTTTCCGCGAAGCGGATCGGTACCCGAGACTTTTTTGGATTGCAGCACGATGGCGTTGTCGCCGAAAAAATCCTTGGCCAGTTTCATGGCCTCCCACATGCTGGGCGCTTTGAATTTTTTAATCATAATTTGAAATACCTATGCTTCCCACGGAATTAATGACCACATCGGGCAGCAGTTCCGCGTACGACAGCACCACGAGATTGGTATAAACGGATGCGAAAAACACCCGGATGTACCGACGAATCCTGGGGCCGGTTAGCAGAATCGCCCTGCCGTTGGTGGAAATAAGTTGCTGCATTTTGCCGGCAACCTGTTCAAATAGTTTTTTCACCGCCAGCGGCGGCAAATTGAAATTCTGTCCCGGGTGCTTGCCTGCCTGTGCAGACAGGCCGCCGCTGAGCTGGCTCAACACATGTTCTTCAAGTTTCGGATCGAGGGTCATGACGTAGAGCTCGCCGCTTTCATTTTTGAACATAGTGGTGATGGTCTCGGCCAGGGCAACGCGCACAAATTCCGTCAGCAGGTCGGAGTCTTTGGTCATGGGCGCGCGATCGGCGAGGGTTTCAAGAATGGTTGATAAATCTCGAATCGGAATCATCTCCTGCAGCAGATTGCGCAAGACGTTTTGAACCACGCCCACACTCAGGAGGTTTGGCACCAACTCATCGACTACCGCGGCGTTCTCCTTCTTAATGTTATCCAGAAGACGCTGTACCGCCTGGCGATCGAGGATCTTATGGGCATTGGCTTTAACCACCTCCATCAGGTGGGTGGAAATCACCGCGGTGGCATCCACCACCGTGTAACCCTTCAACTCAGCCTTTTCCTTTTGCTGTTGATTTACCCAGTAAGCCGGCATTTGAAAAGTGGGGTCGATGGTTTTGATGCCCTCGAGCTCGTCGCCTTCGCCGTCAGGAACCAGCGCCAGAAAGTACCCCTTCATGACTTCGCTGCGACCGACCTCGTTGCCTTTCATGCGAATGACATATTCGTTGGAGTTGAGCTGCACGTTGTCGCGGATGCGCATGGGCGGCACGATGATGCCCAGTTCCTGGGCGATTTGCTTGCGAATCATGGTCAGATTATCCAGCAGGTCGCCGCCCTGGTTGGCGTCGATCATGGAAATGAGTCCGTAGCCGATCTCCACTTCAAGCGGATCGACATGCAAATAGCTTTCGATCTGTTCTTTCACCGGCGCCGGCGGCGGTGGCGGCGGCGATTCCACCACTTTGGCGGCTTTCACACTTTGTGAAACATAGCCGATCCCGACCATGAGCAGTCCCAAAATCACGAATGGCACCGTTGGCAGACCCGGCACCAGTCCCAAACCCAGCAGTACGCTGCCGGAAACATAGGTGGCTCGCGGCTTGGTAAGCAACTGCCTGGTCATGGTTTTGGCGAGATTATCCTCGGAACGGGTTTTGGTGACGATGATACCGGCGGAAGTGGAAACCAGCAGGGCCGGAATCTGCGAGACCAGGCCGTCACCGACCGTTAAGATCGTGTAGGTCGCGAGCGCATCGGACAAACTCATGTTGAGCTGCAGCATGCCGATGACCAGGCCGCCGACGATATTGATGGCCGTAATGAGCAACCCGGCAATGGCATCGCCGCGGACGAATTTGCTGGCGCCATCCATCGCGCCGTAAAAATCCGCCTCCTTGCGAATCTCGTCGCGCCGGCGGCGGGCTTCGGACTCATCGATCATCCCGGCGTTCAAATCGGCGTCGATGGCCATCTGCTTGCCGGGCATGGCGTCGAGGGTGAAACGGGCGGCCACCTCGGCGATACGTCCGGAACCCTTGGTGATCACCACAAAATTGATGACTACCAGAATGATAAAAATCACTAAGCCGACCACGTAGTTGCCGCCCACCACGAAGTTGCCAAAAGCTTCAACAACTTCGCCAGCATAGGCTTCACCCAAAATCAGGCGGGTCGTCGCGACGTTGAGCGAAAGCCGGAACAGCGTCACCATCAACAGTAGACCGGGAAAGATCGAAAACTCCAGCGGGTTGATGGCGTAAATTGGCACCAGCAAGATCATCAGCGAAATCGTGATGCTAATGGCGAGCAGAATGTCCAGCAGAAAACTGGGCAGCGGGATGATCATGAAAATGAGGATGCCCACGATCGCCAGGGCCAACAGCACGTCGGTACGGTTCTGGATTCTGCGAATCAGCGTGTCGAAAAATTGATTTCGTTCTTCAGTCAAACTATCACCGTTCTATTTTTCGCCAAATGCACTTTATAGTATTACTTCTTAACTTTTGCACTTTTTTGCAAAAATAATTCTACTTCCTAAAGGTGAAGTTGGCAGTAGGCAGTTGACAGTAGGCAATTACCAAGCCTACCTTACAGTTATTGCCTACTGCTTACTGCCAACTGTTTCTGTTTGCTGCCACTGCCAACTGCTTACTGCCTACTGTTTACTGCCCACTGCCTACTGTTTACTGCCTACTGTTTACTGCCTACTGCCTACTGTGAACCGTCCACCATCCTTCGCCGCGCTATGAATTCTGGTTAATCACTTTCTGTTGCGCATCTGGTAGACATGTGCGAACACTTCCGCAACCGCGTGAAACAGCTCAACCGGGATCTCTTTCCCCGGCTCCCCGATTTTATATAGTGACTGCGCCAGCGGTTTGTTTTCCACAATTGGAATGCCGTGCCGTTGGGCGATCTCACGGATGCGGGCCGCCAGCAAACGCGCGCCCTTGGCAAGAATCACCGGCGCGTTCATTTTTTCCACATCGTATTTCATGGCCACGGCTAAGTGCGTCGGGTTCGTGATTACGACGTCGGCTTCGGGCACACTGCCCATCATGCGCTGCCGGGCGCGGGTCATCTGCAAGCTGCGGATGGCGCTTTTGACCAGCGGATCGCCTTCCATTTGCTTGGCTTCTTCTTTAACTTCCTCTTTGGTCATCATCAGGTCTTTTTTGTGTTGCCATTTCTGATAATAGAAATCAAATAACGCCATCACCAGCAGCGCGCCTGAAATGCGAATGGTCAGCTGATAGACCACGGCGCCGGTGAAATACAAGATTTCGCCGACACTCTCGTCCAGCAACAACAGATAGCGATCGCTCTGCTTCAGGAGCGTCGAGTAGGCAATGCCGCCGACGATCACCAATTTAAAGATGCTCTTGAGCAGCTCGACCAGCGCGCGCGCGGAGAACAGACGCTTGAATCCGGCAAGGGGGTTGAGTTTGTCGAACTTGGGAAGCAGCGGCTCCGTGGTGAAAAGAAACCCAAACTGAGCCACGTTCGACCCAATTGCCACAATGGTCAGCACGATTAGCAATGGCGCGACCACCGCCACAAACGGTTTGAGTCCCGCGCTCATAAGAGATTGCACCGAAGTTACCTCACGGCTCATGCCATTCAAATCGCCATAAACTATTTTGAATTGGTCCAGCAACTGGCTGAGAATGGTTCCACCGGTGAAATAGAGCATCATGATACCGGTAATTAAGATCAGGGCCGAATTCAGCTCCGCACTTTTCGCGACCTGTCCCTTCTCGCGAGTTTCCTGCAGGCGTCGTCCTGTAGGCTGTTCTGTTTTTTCTTGAAACGATTCTTCCGCCATGCTCTTTCACGCTCGTGTTGAGGGCTACTCCGGTTCGAACAACTCCATGAAAATTTCTCCCACTCTGGGGTCGAAAGCTTTGCCAGCGTCTTTCCTAATCACCGCGAACGCTTCTGCCACCGAATGCATGCGGCGATGGGGACGATCCGAGGTCCAGGCATCGAAGAAATCTGCCAGGCTGACGATCTTGGAGTACTCATGAATATCCTCGGCAATGAGATTGTTAGGATAGCCGCCGCCATCGAGCCGCTCGTGATGCTGCACCGCCGCCAGACCGACCAGACCTTCAAAAGCGCATTGACTTACTAAATGATGGAACCCGACGGTGGTGTGGGTTTTGACTTCCTCCCGCTCTTTTTCTCCCAGCGTCGAAGTTTTGTTGACAATTTCCGGGTCCACGAACACCATGCCGATGTCGTACAACAACGCTGCCAGGCAGAGCTTGAGCATTTTACCTTCGTCATACTTCAATTTTCGCCCGACGAGAATGGAATAGGCAGCTACATTCACCGAGTGCTGGTAAAGATAGTCGTAGTTTCTTTTTAAGGTGACGAGGCGCGGCAGCTTTTTCGTCCCGGTTTCGATGCTTTTTAACAACCCCCTGGCCAGGGTCAATAACTCCGTTTTCACCGTCGGGATATCGTTTCCCAACTGGCGATGCAGTTGTCGAAAAATGGTTTTCAGCACCGCGGACCCGCGGGCCAGGAGCCGTTCGGAGATAACGTCAGCCACCGCTCCGCGATTGGCATTCCCGCCCAACAAATAGATGCTGCGATAGCCCATCTCCTGCAGATGCGAAAAAAAAGTCGGCGCGATGATCACGCCCTTCTTAAGCAGCAATTTGCCGGCGGCATTATACAGACTCATGCCTAAGCGCTTGCCGATCACATCGGAATTCAATTCCGCGACGCTAAGATTCACTCAAACACTCCCCCAATTTGAGGTCGTGTCGTCGCTCGTCCATGATAGCGCATCATCGCCGGGATGCGGGACTCGAAAGAAATTCAAAAGATGTTTGACCACGCGCGGGTCAAATTCTTTGCCCGATTGCTGCTTGATATAATCGATGGCTTCGGGGATGGTGTGCAAAGGGCGGTGGTGACGATCAGAGGTATAAGCATCAAAAAAGTCAGCAACCGACACGATACGCGAATACTCGTGGATATCGTTTCCAGTCAGCTTCTGGGTATAGCCGCTGCCATCCCAGCGCTCGTGATGTTGCAGGGCAACAATGGTGACCAGCCCCTTATAAAAGCACTGCCGGCCAAGATGCTGGAATCCCAGCACGGCGTGACTTCTCACTTTCTCCATTTCAGCTTCCGAGAGCGGACCGGGCTTGCGCACAATTTCGTCTTCGATAAACTGCATCCCCAGATCGCAGAGTAATGCGCTGACGGCAATATCGAACAGCTTCATTTGATTATACTGCATGCTCTGTCCGAGCAGAATTGAAAATGCCGCCGTATTGACGGCGTGTTGAAACAGGTAGTCATCCTGCCGTTTGAGATCGACAAGTTCCGGGGGCGCCTGAGTTCGAAAATTTATTTCATTCATTAACTGATCTGCCAGCTTGCTCAACAGAGCTTTGCCATCGGACACATCCAGCTTGTCTTTGCTCAGCAACAGCCGGTAACAACTACGCAACTGGGCCGAGGCTGTGCCGCGGGTCCTTTCGGAAAGC
>DASWHH010000263.1:0-8281 GCA_036398295.1 bacterium | reverse complement strand
ATTCCAATGGGCCGCCGGGATAGTAGTCGTTGAGCGACAACCCGGCGCGGTAGACGGCATCGCGTGAGAAGCGACCCTGGTAGCCGATGTTATGAATAGAAAGCAAAGTAGCCGTGTTCGCAAACAGCGAATCCCATTTGTAATTGATTTTGAGATAAACCGGCAGCAACGCCGTTTGCCAATCGTTGCAGTGCATCACGTCTGGTGCCCAGTGATAGCGCTGCAGTATTTGCAGAATCCCTTGCTGCAGCAACACGAAACGCTCGTCCTCGTCCGAGTCACTGGTGTAGGGACGGTCGCGGTCATAGTACAGCGGACAATCTAGTAAATAAACTTCAACCTCAGAATTGGGGAGATGGCCATACCAGGTGTTGAAAGTGACCATTTTGTCGCCGATCTTGACTGGAATGTCGGCCAGTTCGGCAGCCAAGATCAAATCATGGTCAACGGTATCGATTGAGCTATACAAAGGGAGAAAGACTTTAACCTCGCAGCCGAGTTGCTGCAAGGCTTTGGGCAACGCCCCGGCAACATCGGCAAGACCGCCGGTTTTAACATAGGGGACGCATTCACTGACGGCGAAACAAATCTTCATCTTCCAGTTTGAGTTCGAATTAGAATTTCGTCTCCAAATAATGTGGCAGCATCTGCCGCCAGGTCGGCCAGTCGTGTGGCATGTCATGCCCCCACAAATCCAGCTCGTGGGGGATGCCCTTCGAATTGAGGGTTTCCGAAAGCTGCACCGAGGATTGCGGTGATTCGTACGCGCCCTGTCCGGTGACAATATGAATATGCTTGTTGGAACGCATCTCGGTTAATACCCGCGAATCGGTCAAATTGGGCAGGTAATCGATCGGCGAATTGAAATAGCAGTTGTCATCATAATACCCGTTGCTGTAGTTTTTCAAATCGTAGGAGCCGCTCATCGCCACCACGCCCGCGAACAAGTCCGGGCGGCGAAAAAAAATGTTAGCCGCGTGCAGCGCCCCCAGCGAGGCCCCGGTGGTGATGATAGGCGTTTCCCCTTTGCAATCGTGGTGAATAAAAGGTACGACTTCGTCGGTGACGTAATAATTATACTGTTGGTGGCGAATGGCTTTATCACGGGGATTCATCCAGTCATTCAACCAGCTTTCGCTGTTGATGCTATTGATGGAAAAGGCTTTGCACTTACCGCTATCGATAAACGGCGCGATGGCATCAATGAGTTGGAAACGCTCGTATTCCAGGAAGTCGGCGGCGGCCGTCGGGAACATCAGCAGCGCAAACCCATAGTGGCCATAAACCACCATCTCAAAATGCCTGCCTAAATTTGGGCTCCACCACTTGAATATCTCTCTCCGCATTGCCTCCTCGCCGCCTTTTCACGATTAAAACAGGGAAATATACACCTTTTCTTAAACATAAACAAAGAAAAAATTTGTGACTTCCTGGTAGTTTTTGGCAAAACTTAGCAAACGCCAAAGCACAAAAATCAAACAACAAGTATTTGGAATTTGTTATTTGAAGCCTGAGATTTTTGGCGCAATCAGCTGTTTGCTTCAAGCTCGTCCGGGTAACAGGAATGCCAACCCAGGTAACCTCAGAATCAGGTATTGGGTTTGGTTGAGGGGTAGCCTTTTTCTTGGGCGTATTTGTTTAGACTCTTTTGCAGAAGCCGGCGTCCGCGATGCAGACGGGACATGACGGTTCCGATCGGGTGCGCAATCACGTCGGCGATTTCCTTGTAGCTTAAGCCTTCCACGTCGGAAAGCAACACCACCATCTTATATTCATCTGGCAGGCGGTCAAATGCGGAGTTGATTTCATCGTCAAACAGGTCGTCGTAGTTGTACTGGTTGTTGCGGTCATCCACTTGATCCCAGAAATCCGCGCCCTTTTCCTCCAATTTAAACGAAACTGATTCCATCCCCGCCCGCATAGGCGCCTTTTTATCCCGGCGATAATTATTGATGAAATTATTGGTAAGGATGCGATAGACCCAGGCCTTAAAGTTGGTGCCGGCATCGAATTTGTGAAAATACCGGAACGCTTTCAGGGCGGTTTCCTGCACCAGATCTTCAGCGTCCAGCGGGTTGCGGGTCATGCGCAGGGCCAGCGAATACATGCCGTTCAGATTTTCTCCCAGCAGCCGCTCAAATTCGTTTTTATACTTTTCCGATTTGGCCTTGCCTAAATTCATTATCTCTCCATCCAGATTTTGTTTTGAATTCCCTCGCTCAGGACTTTGTTCAAAGTACGTAGTTGCAGGCGCTATAGATTTACATTGCGGTTCAGCAGCGTTAACAGATTGGCACCAAGTAGTTGCTCAAAATAATCGCCTTTGAGTCTATATCCTTTTTAAAAAGCTTCCCAGCTTTCCCTTCTTCTATTATTTTTTCAACGGCATCGTGAACAAAAGGTTCGGAAATTTTCAAATTCAGATAAAGATTTTATTGAAGTTGTCGAAACTAAAAACATTGCTAGGGAGATTATAATTAAAAAAGGGATTAATAAAATGAGCAAAAAAATCTTTATCATCGCATTCCTGGTTCTGGTCGTGGGGTTGTCTCTGGGATTGGCCCGCACTCCATCACCCGCTTATCAGGAAGTAACCACAAAATCTCAAACCGCAACCCTCACACCGCTAGTAGGGCAACGCTGCACGATGGTATTGCTCAGCGGCGACGAGTTGACAGGCACGCTCTGGGAAGTCGGTGAAGATTATGTCACCATCAAGCTCAGAAAAGGCTTGCTCTATTCCAAGGCGGATAAGTACGCCATTTCCGAAATCTCTTATATCGCCGATGAGGCCGGAAGAAAATACGTGGTATCCGGGACCACCAGTTCACAAAATGACTGGAGCATGGTAAAATCAAACACAGCGTTGGCCACCCGACCCGGCGAGAGCGCTTCAAAAGGGCAGGCTGCCGACACGGTTACCGGTCGTACCGCCACGCCCCGCTATTTTGATGGCGAATTACTGGCGACACCAGACACTGACTCCGGGAAGACCCACACAGCTAAGGCCGAGGACAAGTCGCTGCGCATTCTCACCTACCAGATTAAGATACTATTTGGCGTGGCGCTATTTGCGATTGGCTTGATCATTTTCTTGAAACTGATCGGCATGAAGGGCTCAGCCTACGGCAAACACTCTTTGTTTCCGGCGCGCGTAGTGAGAATGAACGGACAGTACGGCATTATCGACCAGGGCGGCAACGACGGCGTTAAGAAAGACGACATCATTCGCCTTTACCGCAGAAGAGGCCGCAAAATTCAGTTCAAGGCAAAAGTGAAAGTCATTAAGGTTGAAAACAGCTACTCCGCCGTCGAGCTGGTTAAGGGCAGCCGGAGAATCCGTCCGGAAGTTGGCGACGTCGGCTTCCGCGACCGCAATTTGCTGGCGACGGGTTTTAAGGTGTTTCGAATTATCACCAGCGCCCTCTTAGGACTGATGGCTAAATTTTTGGAATTTGTCGCGAAAAACATCAAAGTCAATAATGAAACACCGGTAATAAAAATCAATATGTTCGACAATGAACTGAAGGTTGAGAAGGTACGATCCGATGTCAAAGTCAAGAGCAAGTCTTCGGCGAAACCCAAGATGACAGAGACGGAAGCATAAAGCGCCAGCCCCGAAGAATTTACTTCAAGTTCATTTTTGAACTACTCAACCGTCAGGACGTACTGTCCTGGCGGTTTTTTTATTTCAGCATTCCCGGAAAACTGTTAAAAGCTGGCTTCGGTCCCTCACGAAAGTTCTTTGCTTCTGGTTGGTGGGCGACCGCCAAGAATCAGGGGCCATCCCCGCTGGCGCGCGGCGTTTCACCAGTCGCTTTTGGGGAGCGCGCCGAACTTATCGCGCCGCCTCATCGAGTCGATGGATTTTTTCCAAAGATTTCTTTGCCAGTACCCGAATGTTGTCATCGCCGGATTGGTTGGCAATTCTATCCAACAGCGACCGCCCATCGCTGACATACAGTTCTCCTAACATTTCAATAGCCCGTTTTTGCAGGCCATACGGCGCCGCCTCAACGTTCTCCATCAGCTTCTTGTGCAGTTGCGGATCTGCCGGCGCACACCTTTTCCACGCCTCAAATGCCGATATCCGCACCTGTTGATTGTGTTCCTCCCCAACAAAAGGGCCGATATCGCTGACTAACTTTTTTTGTCCAATAATTTTGAATGCTTCCAGAACGGCAATCGTAAACTCGTCATACCAAGCCGTTCTCTTTGACTGTTTGCGAAAAAAAGTCACATCGGTTTCGGCATTAGCACGGGCCAACGCCACCACCGCGGTTGCCGCAACATCGCTGTGGGGATCTTTTTCGATTAAATCGCGCAAAGTCGCTTCCGCAGTGGCCGTTCCGAATTTCGCCAATGCCAGCACCGCCGCTTTTCGAACCCGATAATCACTTGATTTCAGCGCCGTCCTAATTTCCTCTTCTGCCGCAGTTGTTCGCAATGTCCCTAATTGCAGAGCCGCCTCTGCCTGCACTCCCCAGTAATTATTTCCAGAAAGAATGTCGGTAATGGCCGGCAATGCTTTCGCGCTCGTCGGATAATCGCCAGCCAGTTGCCGCAGGGCCCAAATGCGGCCGGGGAGGGCGTCATTCTTGCTTTGATAAATGAGCTCATCGATGGTCTTTTCAAAAACCAGTTCCGCAACCAGCGCGCCCCGGCCGTCAAAACTCACCATCAGCGGCTCCTCATCTGCTTTGAATACAAAGTGCTGCTCATGGTCTTCGACCCAGACGATCTGATGGCGAGATCCTTTCGAAGTGGTGATGGTGATTTCGACGGGCAGCGTGAATTCATCCTGGCCTTCAACCACGGGCTGGATTTGCACCACGCTGAGATCGACCAATTTCTGCTGTTCCAGATAGTCGTACCGAACTTTGAAAATCGGATGGCCGGCGCCGTAAACCCAATCGTCGAAAAACCAATCGAGGTTTTTGCCGGTGGCTTCCTCGAACGCGATTTTCAAATCTGTGCTCACCACGCTGGCAAATTCATGTTCATGAAGGAAAAGGCTCAGGCCGCGAAAAAAATCAGCATCGCCTAAAATTGTGCGTAGCATGTGCAGCACGATGGCGCCTTTGAAGTAGGTATGCTCCTCATTGTAGATATCATCGGGCTTCTCAAAATAATGATACTCCAGCGGGCGGATCACATTCTCGTTTTTAACATAGGTAAGATAATGGTCCAGCGCCGCTTGCCGATCCATTTGCAGTTGCGCCTCACCCAGGGATTCCTCATCCCATAGCATTTGCAGGTAACTGGCGAAGCTCTCGTTCAGCCAGATATAACTGAGATTGCGGCAAGTCGTCGTGTTGCCAAACCAGTGATGTGCCAGCTCGTGCGAGATGGTCCCCTCAGCAGTCCAGAAACTGTGATAATGATCAAAGTCGGGCGGACCGAATTCCAGCGGGGCGCTGGCGTCGCGCAGCACCGAGGAGCGGTGCCCGGTCACCGAGGTATGTTCCATGGCGCCAATGGCATAATCGGGCACGGCAATTTGATCATATTTTTCCCAGGGATAACGATAGTTTAAACGCGTCGAAAAAAACTCCACCATTTTCGTGGTGTTGCGAAAGGCGAACGCACCCTCCTGCGAACGGCCCTTCGGCACCCAGTAAGCAACCGGAATGCTGCCCAACGCTGGCGGAAGCTCACCTTTTTCAAACTCACCAACATACACCGAAATCAAATAGTTGGAATGAGGACGCCGCTGCGACCAGTGGTAGGTCCTTTCGCCGTTGCCATGATCGGCGACCTCCAAATCTCCGTTGGAGATGGCGACGTAAGGCGGCGGCAGGGTCACCACCATTTCAGTGGAAAACTTGTCATTAACGTCATTGTAGATGGGCAGCCAGTTGGCGTGCAGTCCACCCTCGCCGTAGGTATGAATGAAAAACTGTCCGCTGCGCGGGCTATCCGTTTGAAAGTAGAGACCGGCGTTGGGTTGGCAGGAATAGGCAATTTCAACTGTAAGGGTTTCATCCACCGGGTACGTTCGACCGAGTTCAATGAGGAGATCGCTATCCTCGGTTTTGAAATTCAGCGGGGCGCTGCCGTCGATTGACACTAATTTCACGCTTGCGACTTCCAGCCGAATTGCATCCAGGGAAAAGGCTGTGGTTTCAGAAAGCGGGACAAAACGAAGGGTTGCGTTACCGGTTAGACGGCGTTCCGCAAAACTAAAACGCAGATCGGCGCGGTAGTGCAGAACATCGATGCTGCGTTCACGATCTACGTGGTAATCGCCTTCAGGCAGGCGTTGGGAAACACCGGATAACGGGAAAATGAAAAGGACCGTGCAAAAAATGAAATAGCGGACAAAATGGTTCATGAACTCGCTCCTCTGAAAATGGAAAATCGGAAAATGCAAATCGTAAAGCTCTAATAGAGCCACTTCGTCAGCAGTGTGAGTACCGTGATGAGACTCAGGGCCATCATCAGGCCAGCGGGCATAAATTTTTTCGTGGTGCTAAATCTCCGGGAGAAAAAGATCAGCAGCAAAAACGCCGCGGCCAAAGACACGTAGATGCCGACGGGATTTCCCTGCAGCATCAAAAGCGCGGCAATAATGACAATGACTCCAAAGAGTCCGCCGGAAATCAGCGACGGTGTGCTCTTGGCCTTCGCATACCCCATGACGCCGCCGGCGATGACGAGAACGCCATAAACCAAAACCACATAAGCTGCCATCACGAATCCTCCTTCCGTTTTGTTTACATTCCAATTCAAAGCAAGGTCCTTTGCGCTTCTTTGCCTTTCCTTTGCGAACCTTGCGGTTGAGTAGGTTGCCTGCCTGTGCAGACAGGTGGCTCTGACGCACTGTGTTCGTCCGTGAAAAATCCGTGGTTAAATCTTTGGGTGCGACTCTACCGCTCTCTGTTCTTCGAGGATCTCAGTGATCTCTGTATCAAAGCTTTTTCAAAGACTAATCCGGACTGGATACCCGGTACTTTTCCAAATCCACGATGCCACGGCTTTTCAGAAATTCCTCTGCAATCAACGCCTGGCCGGTTAATTGCGCGGGCGGAGTTTTCAGAATCTCGAGACTGGCATCAGCCAAAAGTTCCGGTGCGTACCGGCTCACGCTGGCGCCAGCCTTAAACATCCCGGCAAAGACGCGGGTGGCCTGGGTGTCGATGAGGTTCATCGGCCAGAGGCTATTGACCGAAATATGCGACGATTTGAGTTCCTCCGCCAGTCCCATGGTTAGGTGCGTCATGCCGAATTTGCTCATGAGGTAACCGGTTCGGCCCGCCCAGCCTTCGGCGGCCAGCACGCCAATTTGTGTTGGCGGTGACATATTGATAATCCAACCCTCCGATTGTTTTTTCATAGAGGGAATCGCCTCGTGGCAGAGGACGAACGGTGCGCGGTAGTTGATCTGCATCATCAAATCGAAGCGCTTGACTGGCAATTGCTCCACCGGCAGCCAGAAAATCGCGCCGGCGTTGTTCACCACGATATCGAGACGGCCAAAGTGCTCGACGGTTTTCTGCACTAAGTTTTGAATTTGCTCTTCGAAACGGACGTCCGTCGGCACCGCCACGGCTTCCGAACCACGCGCCTCGATTTCTTTCACCGTATCGAAAATGGTACCCGGCGTTTTCGGCGATGACTCTACCGTCTTCGCCCCCACGGCGATCTTGACGCCGTGCTCGGCGAGCTTCAATGCCACCGCCTTGCCCACGCCGCGGCTGGCACCGGTGATGATGGCGACCTTGCCTCTAAGATTTCTTTCCACAACTCTCCTTACCCGGACGAGCCGGAGCCAAGAGTGAATTGAACGCTCGAAATTTCAAATTTCAAATGAATCTCAAGGACAAAAATCACAATTACCAAATACCCGATTTCGATTTTTGAGATTAAATATTGGATTTTATTTGTCATTTGATTTTGTTCTTTGGAATTTTTTGAGTTTTGCCAAAAAACAGCAGAATTTGATGGCTCAGCTACTCATGAAATCAAGTGAACCTTAACCATCCCCCTGGTGGCATTCGTTAGATAAACCTCATCGGCGGAATTCAGATCTTCCAGCCATAGACATTTTTCAAATGCATTGCTGTGACCAGACAAGAACTCCTGCCGGAACACGCCATTCAAAAGACCGCATGCGACCGGCGGCGTGTAGTAGTTGCCGTTCTTTTTGATGAATAAGTTCGAAATTGCCCCTTCCGTCACCTGGCCGTCTTCATTGAGAAAAAGCACGTCCAAAAATCCCTGCGCCGAATACTTCGCGTACTCAGCCTGATACAAATCACGGCAGGTGGTCTTATGAAAC
>DASWHH010000262.1:0-3280 GCA_036398295.1 bacterium | reverse complement strand
AAAGTTCCAGGCGAGTTGGCCCCTGATTTTGAACCCTGAGACAACAAAAAAGCCGAATTGTAATTAAGTCGAACAACCCTCTCCTGACGAGAACAGAGGCGGGTTCTTCTTCGAAAAACTATCGGCTTCGGAAATGTAAACGAAAAACGTGATTGTCAATTCATTTTGACCTGTCCATTGGCTTTCTGGTTGCTGAACAGCTCTTGCAGTTGCTGGTTGACGTCTTTTCCTAAATGTTCGAGCTCCCACTTGACGCTGTCGACCAATTCGCTGTCAGGATGCTTTTCCAGAAACTCGGTATAGCAGAGTCGCGCGTTATCATAATCCTTTAAGTCGTTGGCATAAATGTAGCCAATCATGAACCGCGACTGACCGACAAATTTGCTGCCGGGATAGTCTTTGATCAAACCCTTGTGCAGGTCAATGGCTCGGTTAAAATCGTTCAAATTGTTGTAAGCTATGAATGCCATGCGAATCAGGGTTTCCTCGACGTATTGACCCTTGGGGTAAGATTCAGCCAGGTTCTCGTAGGACTGCATGGCGTCCTCGAACTTCTCCTGTTTTTCGAAATCCTGCGCCAGCAAACGCAACTCGTCTTCCGACTTCTTTTTGCAGCTGAACGCGACCAAGGCGATCAACAATATTGGAAGCACCCGCTGATTCTTCATGTTACTAACCATACTATTCCTCCGTTTGGTTGTTAACGGAAGGCAATTTTAGCAAGATTTTAGCAAAAAAGCAATGATTTTAATTAGCGCTGATAAAGCCAGGTAGCGTCAAAGTCCAAGCGGGCTGTGGTTGCGAGCCTATTCGTAATTTTGTGGCCAACGCATGGGATTGCTTCGTCGCTATCGCTCCTGGCAATGACATTTTTTCACCCTTGCGGGACAGCCTCTTGAAACATTCACGCGCTTACTTTTTGGACTTATCGTCGTCAACAATCTCGAAGTCCGCCTCTTCCACCTTCTCCTCTTTTGGAGCTTCGCCCGTGGAACTGGTTGGGCCGCCGGTTGGTCCACTTTGCTGGTACATTTTGCTGGCCATTTCACTCCAAATCTTAGTCAAGGTCTCGGTCGAGGATTTGATCTCGTCGAGGTTGTTGCCTTTGAGGGCCTCTTTCACCCGACCCACCACAGTTTCAAGATTCGACTTTTCAGCGGGGTTGAGCTTATCACCCATTTCCTGGATGTTCTTTTCGGTCTGATAGACCAGCTGATCAGCGTGGTTGCGGGCATCGACCATCTCTCGTTTCTTTTTATCTTCGGCGGCATGAGATTTTGCATCGCCAACCATGCGCTCAATTTCCTCTTTGCCCAATCCCGTCGAGGCCTCGATGCGGATCTTCTGCTCTTTGCCCGTGGCCTTATCTTTGGCCGAAACATTAAGAATGCCGTTGGCATCGATATCGAAAGTCACTTCTATTTGCGGGATGCCGCGCGGAGCCGGCGGAATACCGTCGAGAATGAACCGACCGAGGGTACGATTGTCCACCGCCATCTCGCGCTCGCCTTGCAGTACGTGGATTTCCACTGACGTCTGATTGTCGGCCGCCGTTGAAAAGACCTCGGCCTTGCGAGTCGGAATGGTGGTGTTCTTTTCGATCAATCTAGTATTAACGCCGCCCAGGGTTTCGATCCCGAGGGAAAGTGGGGTGACATCCAAAAGCAGCACGTCTTTCACGTCGCCGGCCAGCACGCCACCCTGAATGGCGGCACCGACCGCTACCACCTCATCTGGATTCACACCCTTGTGCGGTTCCCTACCAAACAGTTCGCGTACCATTTGCTGGACTTTGGGCATTCTTGTGGATCCGCCAACCAGTACGACCTCATCGATCTGACTCGGATTCATTCCCGCGTCCTTCAGGGCGGTGCGACAGGGCTCGAGCGTACGCTGAAACAGATCATCGCAAAGCTGCTCGAACCTGGCGCGGGTCAGAGTCAAATTGAGATGCTTTGGTCCACTATCCGTTGCGGTAATGAACGGCAGGTTGATTTCCGTCTGAGTGAGTGTGGAAAGCTCGCATTTGGCTTTTTCACCTGCTTCTTTCAAACGCTGCAGCGCCATCGGATCCTTAGAAAGATCGACCCCTTCCTGCTTTTTAAATTCGGCCACAATCCAATCCATGACCCGTTTGTCAAAATCATCGCCGCCGAGGTGGGTGTCACCATTGGTAGCTTTCACCTCAAACACGCCATCACCAATTTCGAGGATGGAGATGTCAAAGGTGCCGCCGCCCAAATCGTACACCGCGATTTTTTCGTCCTTCTTTTTGTCGAGGCCATAGGCCAGCGATGCCGCTGTCGGCTCATTGATGATGCGTTTCACATCCAATCCCGCGATTTCCCCCGCCTCTTTGGTGGCCTGACGTTGCGCGTCGTTAAAATACGCCGGCACGGTGATTACCGCGGCGGTAACTTTCTGACCCAGATAATCCTCCGCCGTCTGTCTCATCTTTTGCAGGATCATCGCAGAGATTTCTTGTGGCGTATACTCTTTATCTCCGATCTGGACTTTTGCCACATCGTTGCCCCCTTTTATAACCTTGTAGGGGACCTCGTTGATTTCATTGGAAACTTCACCATAGCGGCGTCCCATGAACCGTTTGATAGAGTAAATGGTATTCTGAGGATTGGTGATTGCCTGGCGTTTTGCGACCTGGCCGACCAAACGTTCACCGCTTTTCGTGAACGCCACCACCGATGGTGTTGTCCGCGCACCCTCGGAATTGGGAATAACAACGGGTTCGCCTCCTTCCATCACCGCCACGCAGGAGTTGGTGGTGCCTAAGTCGATCCCGATAATTTTGCTCATAGCATTACCTCCAAAAAGTTCGAAAACTTCCTAAATTCGTTAATCAACTATGCCAAATTTGCATAAATTTTTCAATGACCCTATTTTGGCAAACACCATGCCAGCAACGTCCAAGGAAATGGAGCTGCGAAACGAGATATTAGAATTATTTGAGTTAAACCAGACGGCTCTGAGTGGCGAAATGGAACCGCAAATTAGGTTATCAAGTCACTATGCCAACCTGACAGGTAGACAGAGAATAAAGGAGAAGGGTGCGTAGACACCCTTCTCCTAACAAAACTCCGAAAGCATCAAGAAACAGTATCTGTAGTCGGCGTGGTCGGCTTGGTCTCTGCCTTTTCAGGCTTCGTTTCAGGGGATTTTTTCTCACCGCCGCTACCGTTTGATTTCTTATAGTCAGTGATATAGAATCCAGAGCCCTTAAAAATCAGTCCATTACCGGCGCTGATTAACCTGCGCACCGAGC
>DASWHH010000261.1:0-5327 GCA_036398295.1 bacterium | reverse complement strand
CGGGCGGCGACCTTATCAAAACGTTGCAGATACCGGAAACCGTGGAAGGGGCAGCGCAGCGCATCATAGACAAACAGATTCGCAAGTGCGATGTCGGAGTTGTGACTTGTCGATCAGGAGGTGAAATGAATGCGCGCTATTTCATTAACATCGCGGACGCCGGATTCGGCGCCACCGTGGTCGACAACGTCCGGCAATCCACCAAGGCCCTTGGACCTTTTTTCGCATACTTAACTGGCTTGCTGCGCGCTCTGACGATTCATAAAAATCATCCCATAAGAATCACCGTGGATGACAGCTTTGAAGCAGAGGGATCCATGACCGCGGTGGTGGTGGCCAACGGTCAATTCTTCGGCGGTGGCATGTGGATCGCCCCACGCGCCCGCCTTGACGACGGACAATTTGAGGTGGTTATCATCGGCGACATCACGCGCACCGAATTCATTGCCAATGTCCACAAAATCTATAACGGCACGCTCGACAGCCATCCCAAAGTTCGCTATATGCAGGGAAGAAAAATCTTATTACATTCGGACTCGCGAGTCGGGGTAGAAGCCGATGGTGAGCAGGCTGGAATTCTGCCCGCGACGTTTGAGATTCTGCCGGGGAAACTGAATGTTCTGTTTTAGTTCTTGTCACTTTCCAGGCACTTTGAAAGTGCCTGGCAACTTCGCCTTAAGAAGGAGGAAGCCTTGACCCGAGAACAAGCCTGGGGGCTCATGACCGAGCATACCCAATCGGAAAATCTTCGCAAACACATGCTGGCGGTAGAAGCAGCGATGCGCCATTACGCCCGCGAATTCGGAGAAGACGAGGAGAAGTGGGCGGTGGTGGGCTTGTTGCACGACTTTGATTATGAACAACATCCGACTGCAGAGGAACATCCGTTTGTCGGCGTCAATATACTTAAGGGCATGGGGGTTGCGGAGGAACTTACTCGCGCTATCCTCGCCCATGCCGATTACTCCGGAGTCACACCTGAGACTAAAATGGAAAAGACCTTGTGCGCCGTGGATGAACTCACGGGCTTTATTGTGGCGGTGGCGCTCATGCGTCCGAACAAAAAGCTGGATGAGGTCACCGTTGATGCGGTGATCAAAAAAATGAAAAACAAGGGATTCGCTCGCAACGTAAAGCGCGAGGACATTGAACGGGGCGCGGTGATGTTGGGAATGCCGTTGGCAGAACATATTGCGAATGTCATCGCGGCCATGAAGACCATCACGTCGGAGTTGGGCCTGTAAAGACTAACATGAAGTCTCCCATCAAATTGCGCGCCGGTTTGATCGGGCTGGCGCTGGCGTTTTATCTGTTGATTCAGGTACTGGCGCAATTCCCAAATTTCGTCGAAGACTATTATTCCAACGGCCTCTATCCCTTGATTGCGCTGGTGGTCTCGAATGTCTCGGGATTATTTCCATTCTCCCTCTCCGAAGCAGCCTTCTGGTCAATCCTGCTGTTTGGAATCCCTTTCGTGATCAGGCGCATTCGCAGAAAGCGCATGAAGTTCGATCGCATCTTTCTAAACTTGCTAACCACCCTGTCCACATTTTATGTATGGTTCCACCTGTTTTGGGGCATCAACTATCTGCGCCCACCGCTACGAACGAAACTGCAACTCGATGCCGTGCAACTTGAAATCGACGCCTTCGATTCGACTTTCGCCAATATTATCCGGCGTGCTAACGATCTGAATCTCGGCTATTCAATTCAGGATATTCGTCACATTAACTCACTCATTGATTCTTCTTACAATGTCGTGCTGCAGGAATTTGGCCTCAAACCCATCCCGCACCATATCGGTGCGAAAAGCTTTGCTTTCAATTGGTTGCTGAACGCTACCACCACCAGCGGCTGGTTTAGCCCGTTTTTTCATGAAATTCATTTCAACTCTGATCTGTTAATTTTTGAACTGCCGTTTGTGCTCGCCCATGAAAAAGCGCACCAATTGGGCTACACCAACGAGGCCGATGCTAATTTTCTCGCCCACCTGGTTTGCGTCAACACCCACGAACCGTTAATTCAGTATAGCGGCTATTTTCAAGTTTTAGGGTACTTCCTCGGCGATGTGCGCAAGTATCCGGACAAGAACAAACATTACCTGGCGTTGCTGAAAGAAGGCGTGAAGCTCGATCTGCGGGCGGTTCAAGAAAGATGGCAGAGCCACGCCGGATTGGTATCGAAGGCCTCGTATAAATTCTACGATCTCTATTTAAAGGCTAACGACGTCAAGGAGGGAATCGCAAGCTACTCATGGGTAGTTGGGTTGATCGTGCGGTACTATCAGAAGGAAAAATCCATTGCAGGGACCAGGCACTCCGAGAAAATATTTTTGAAATCAACTGATGAAAGCCGCTCCAGCCAATAACGGCTTTCATCGCCTGAAATGGACAAACACATCACCAAAATCGGCGGCGCCAATAGCCATTTCCCCCACACTCGCTGGTCGGCCATCATAGCCAGCGGCAGTTCCAACCCGGCGGAACGACAGCGCGGTTTTGAGGTCTTGTTGGAATCCTATTGGAAACCCGTGTACAAATACATCCGCCTCAAGTGGCGCAAATCCAATGAAGACGCCAAAGATCTGACGCAAGCCTTTTTTACCAAAGCCATTGAGAAAGATTTCTTCAAGGGATTTGATCCAGCCAAAGCGCGCTTTCGGACTTTCCTGCGCACCTGCTTAGACGGATTTCTGGCCAATGAAGAAAAAGCCGCGCGCCGGCTGAAACGCGGCGGTCATCAGAAAATCCTGTCGCTGGATTTTGACAGCGCTGACCATGAGCTGCAATTGACAGAGATCGCCGCCCCCGATAAATTGGATGATTTTTTTGATCGCGAATGGGTGCGCCATCTCTATGCGCTCAGCGTTAGTGAACTGCGCAAAACTTTAGAAGGCTCGGGAAAAGCCGTGCATTTTGAGCTTTTCGAAAGCTACGACTTGAATGGAGAGCCGAGCCCACGAGTTACCTACGAACAATTAGCTAGCGACTTCAACCTGCCGGTGACTCAAGTGACCAACTATCTCGCTTATGCGCGCCGGGAGTTTCGCCGCATCCTGCTCGAAAAACTCCGTGAGCTCACGGCCACGGATGAGGAATTCCATGCCGAAGCGCGTTCGTTGTTGGGGGCGGATTATTAGCCTGAACAATTCACAACCACAAAGGCACAAAGATCACAAAGTTTCAATAAGATATAAGCTCTTGAGTTAAAGTACCATTAACGAATCATAGCTATTTAAATCTGAAAATCTTGATATTCTTTGTGGCCTTTGTGCCTTTGTGGTAAAAAATCTATGAATACTAAGGTTAGATAAAAGCAATCCATCTCGCAACGGTCAGGCCTTTTCTGAAATCGCGAGTTAGCTTTATTTTGACCTTTGAAACTGATCATTTGAAATTCTAATCATGAGTTGGCTCTCCGATAACGTTCTCAATCACCTCCGCAGCATCACGGAACTGCCGGATCTGAGTCACACAAAATATCGCTGTCTCGAAAAGGTCGCTAGCGGTGGCATGGCCACGGTTTACCTCGCCGAAGACACGGAGCTTCGTCGTCCCATTGCCTTGAAGGTTTTGACGGTTGGCGATCGCCACGGCGATCTGGCCGAACGGATGATGCAGGAGGCGCGCATCATTGCGGCCCTGGAGCATCCGAGCATCGTACCCATTCACGATGTTGGCACGCTGCCCGATGGCCGGGTTTTCTACACTATGAAATTTGTAAACGGCCGCCGGCTTGATGAATATGTTAAGCAAACCCCTTCACTGCCGGAGCGATTGCGCGTCTTTCAAAAGATTTGCGAAGCGGTCGCCTTCGCCCATAGCCGTCAGGTCATTCACCGCGATCTAAAACCGGAGAACGTCATGATTGGCGACTTCGGAGAAGTGTTGGTGATGGATTGGGGATTGGCAAAGCTGCTCGGGCATGACACCGCAGAACCCGAGCGCAAAGCGAGCGGCGAGCTTTCATTTGAATTTTCTAATTCACCGCACCTTTCTGCAAAGACAACGGAACACGGCACGGTAATGGGGACACCGGCTTACATGTCTCCCGAACAAGGGCGAGGAGATATCAAAGAAGTGAATGAGCGCAGCGATGTCTATGCGTTGGGAGCCATCCTTTTTTTCATGCTCACCGACACTCCTCCGCAGCCAAACGATTCACTTCAACCTCAGAGCCGCCTTAAGCCCCGGCAAATAAACAAGAAGGTTCCCAAACAGGCGGAAGCCATTTGTCTCAAGGCGCTCTCCCCGGACAAGAACGATCGCTACGCCAGTGCGCGTCAGCTTTCTGAAGATATCGAGCGGTTCCTGAATGGACTGGCGGTTTCTTCCTACCACGAAAGTCCGCTTGAGAAATTCGGGCGCTGGATCTCCAAAAACAAATTCGTGGTGACGCTGGTGCTGGTTTACGCCATTACCCGATTTCTGATTTATTTTTTGAGCCGGCTTTAAAGGAATCCATTCACGGGTTTAATAGAACCATAGAGATTTGCCCTAAGTGGGAGAGCAACTTATGCGAATACTATCATCTCTAATCTGGTTTTTGCCCGTCATGTTGTTGGCACAGACAGAGCCAGCGGACGTGTGGGAACCGCTTCGCCATTTTCCCGGACAATGGACGGGTGCGGAAACTGGCAAATCCGGCATCGGCGATGGTGAGCGCACCTACGAATTCATCATGAATGGCAGATACCTGTATTTCAAGAACAAATCAGTCTTTAAACCTCAGGAAAAAAATCCCCAGGGCGAAGTCCATGAAGACTGGACATTTTACAGTTATGATCGATTTCGCAAAATGTTCGTCATGCGGCAATTCAATATCGAAGGATTCGTTAACCAATTCGTACTCGATAGCCTGGCGGCTGATGGCAAGACCCTGGTATTTGTCTCAGAGAGCGTAGAAAACGCGCCCAGCGGCTTTCGGGCGCGTATGACCTACAGAATTGTAGCTGCCGACGAGTTCAACGAGACCTTCGAGCTGGCGCCGCCCGGCCAGGAGTTTTCTATCTACACCGAGAATCATTGGAAACGAAGGGAATAAACCGACTAACCTGAACAATTCATAAGCTGTTCTGAAGAGATCCGGGTACTCATAGTTAAGGCCCATGAAATATGACGGATTAATGGATTGACCCCGCAAGGGCGGGGCTGGATTAATGCTGTTTGCCTTTCATTGATCCATCAATCCAACATTCCATTAATCCTGGTCGCAACAAATTGATTTCATTACCATGGAGCTGCCAAGACTTCAAAGTGGTGAATTATTCAAACTGATTTCATTCATAAATTCAATGGAGGGTAAACATGTCGAAACCTTTACTTGGT
>DASWHH010000260.1:0-13504 GCA_036398295.1 bacterium | reverse complement strand
GCTGCACCTGCGAGTGAAACCCTTATCCTGGTTCGATATTCGTCTGGCCGCCACCAGCGCGCTTTCACGCCCGGACTATTTTAACCTCGTGCCCTGGCAACGAATCGAGAATCTGGAGAGCACTATCGAGCAAGGCAATCCCAACATCAAGCACACGAAGGTGTGGAATTATGACGCCTACATTTCCTTTTATAACAGGCTCGGACTTTTTACACTGGGATTGTTCACCAAAACCTTGCGCGACATCGATTACCTGAGTCAACGTCGCGCGACCGTCAATGCGCGAACCTACAAGCTGACCGAGCCAGTGAACTCCGAGGGTGAGACCACTGTCAAGGGATATGAGCTCGAGTTGCAGACCAACCTCAAGTTCCTACCCAGCCCTCTTAACGGAATCGTGCTGTACGCCAACTACTCAAGAATTGACTCTGAGACGTTCTATCCTTTTTTTGATGTCGTGCGCCTGCCGCCCGATTTTCGCCTGGTGACCATTGATACGGTTCGGGCCGGTGTTATGCCGGGCCAGGCCGACTACATTGCCAATCTTTCAGTTGGTTATGAGAAAGGCGGCTTTTCCGGACGGGTTTCTCTGATCACCCAGGGAGAAAGCTTGCAGTTCGTCGGCACCCGCAGTGAGTTGGATGGATATGAAAATGGATTCACGCGTTGGGACATTGCCCTGCAGCAGGAAATCATCCGGGGAATCAGCTTTTTCCTCAATCTCAACAACGTAACTGATAGAGCCGAGGGAGCCTTTCTGGGTAGCCGCAGTTTCCCAACCCGAACCGAGTTCTTCGGATGGACGGGCGATCTGGGCGTACGCTATAAGTTCTGAGTGTTGATTTACCCAAATTCACGGAGGAGGTCTGTCATGACTTGAGTCCAGCCTTCTGACAAAACCGTAAGTCTCTGTCGCCGATAAAATAAAGTTTTCTTATCACCAAAACTGGAGGTCTCACATGGACAAACGTTACCTGATTAGTACATTCGTTATGCTGGCTTTCACGCTGATGTTGGCAGCGTTCGCCTTTGCTCAAAGAACGGTTGCGGTGTCTCCCACCGATGGTCCGACGCCAGGCTTCGGCGCGTTGAATTGGGCTATCACCAGTGACACCACGCAGACTGGCGCCCGGGTAGACAGCACCACCGTTTATGTGCTGCAGCGCGACGCCACGTACACTTTGAACGGGACTATCTCCCATGCCGGGTACCACCTCACGGTGGTAGCGCAGGACGGCTCTGGCGAGCGGCCGCGCCTCATTCCCGGAGTTGTGCCCGGTGGCGAATCAGCTCGTCCCTTCAGCCCGCGCGGTGATTTGACGGTTCAGGGCTTGTACATGACCGGCGAGGACGAGCTGGGTACGGTGCTAACTCAAATCATTCGTATCAGCGCTGACAGCGTGCGTATCGTCGTCGACGATTGTCATGTCGATGTTGCCAGCCAGGCGGGTTTCCGGCTCGATAACCGCGACAATAAACTCTTTCTTACGAATTCGATTTTCAGCAATCTCGGCGGCGATTGGGACAATGGCCGCGGAATCGATGATCGCGGCAACCACATCGATTCCCTACTGTCTGTCAACAACACCTGGTACAATCTTCCCAGCCGGGTATTGCGGGATGGCGGCGGTTACATTCGCTATGCGAAGTTCGACCAGAACACCATCGTCAACACCGGACGCCGCGTCGCCGAGTTTGGTGAAGTTGTCGAGTTGGAGTTCACCAACAACTTGATGATCAACACTGGTTTTCTCGGCCAGGATACCGCGGCCACCAGCGCCCAGATTGTGGTTGACTCCTTGTCGAATGCCGATCTCGTCGGCCTGGAGCAAAACGTCCTCATTCGTAACAACAACTTCTACGTTGATCCGGTATTTGCCGCCGTGTATGGTGATTCCGTAGAGTCTATGCCAAGGTTCACCGCTGATGCGCAATCGTTCGTCGATGCCTCCGGGTTTGGCAGCACCAACATCAGCGAAGCCATCACGTTCAGCGATGGCCCGCAGGCAAACACCGCCGACGTAACCGAGTTTTATGAGAGTGGGGGAGATGTGTTAACGGCTTTGCCAAATCTGGACAGGGCTGGCGAGCCGTTTGATTTCACCTATCCCCAAGCTGCCGCCTCATATAGCGCCGGCATCAATGGGCTGCCGCTGGGCGACCTCAACTGGTTTGGCCTGGCGCCGGTCTCAGTGGAGGATGATCACAATCCTGGCCTGCCTTCGACGGTTCGCTTGTTGAACAACTATCCAAACCCATTTAACCCCAGCACCAACATTGCCTACGTTCTGCCTAATTCTGCGCTCGTGAAACTGACCATTTACAATATTATGGGCCAGAAAATAAGAACACTGGTTAATGAGAACCAGTCAGCGGGCGAACATCGGCTTGAATGGAATGGCACCGACGACAATGGTCGTACCGTTTCCAGCGGCGTGTACCTGTATCGACTGGAAACCCCGGGCGCTGTGCAAACGCACAAAATGTTGCTCTTGAAGTGACGGTTGCCAAACCGGGATCTGCCTCATCTAAACATGTTGCGGCCCCGTGCTTCGCGGAGCGCGGGGCCCGCTATTATTGCGAGCCGCACACCTCAGCCGAAAACGATTGCTCGAGTCAGAATTAAGTGAGAAGGTAATTGTCATGCTGTTTCCCCAAACCAACCGCTGCCGCACGACTTTGGATTTATCCGGCATTTGGCAATTGAAGGCAGATGCCAATGACCATGGCCTCAACGATGGCTGGGCGAATGGCTTTCATGCCGACGCCGAAGTGGGTGTCCCCGGTAGTTGGAACGAACAATTGTCCGAACTGGGGTTGATGAATTACATTGGCGTGGTGTGGTACCTAACCGACTTCATGGTCCCGTCCGCGTTAAGCAGCCAGCAAATTTGGATGCGCTGCGGTTCTGTTGAATACCACGCGCAGGTGTGGCTCAACGGCCAATCTGTTGGCGAGCATCATGGGGGCTTTCTGCCATTTCAGTTTGATATCACCAACATTGTGAAATTAGACAAACGCAATCGACTCGTGGTGCGGGTGGACAACCGGCTTTCGCACGATACCATACCGCAAGGTGTGAACTCAAATCACTACGCGGAATTCAAGAAACAACGCGACGAAACCTTTCCGCCTACTGTCTTCGACTTTTTTCCCTATGGCGGTATCCATCGCCCCGTGAAGTTAGTTGCACTTCACCGGCAACATCTTTCTGATGTCAAGGTCGAGACCAGAATTTCCGGCGCAGTTGGGCAATTGCATTTTGCAGGGCAATTTTCTTCGGTCGGCGCCAACGCTCGCCTGAAGGCAGCACTGTGGGATGGTGACCGACCAGTAGATGAGATCAGTCTCGCGCCAAAAAGCAATCGATTCAGCGGTGAATTCGAGATCGCGGACTGCCGCTTCTGGAGTCAAGAAGATCCCCATCTCTACCAGGTTCACTTTGAATTATTCGATGGCGATAGTCTCGTTGATGAGTACACCATCGATATCGGAATCCGCGAGGTTCGGGTCACCGATACCCAACTACTTCTCAACGGGAAACCAATCTTTCTAAAAGGGTTTGGCCGACACGAAGACTTTGCGGTTCTGGGCAAAGGTTTGTCGCATCCATTGCTGGTCAAAGATTTTAATTTAATGAAATGGCTGGGCGCAAATTCGTTTCGCACTTCCCATTATCCTTATTCAGAGGAAGCCATGCAGATGGCCGATCGCCTGGGATTTCTGGTCATCGATGAGGTGCCGGCCGTGAGCCTCAACTTCAAGTACGTTAACAAGAACACGCTGGCCAGCCATCAGCGACAGATGACCGAGCTCATCGCCCGAGACCGCAATCATCCCTCCGTTATTGCCTGGAGTATCGGCAACGAACCGGGAATTTGGGGAGAGGAAGAATCTATTTCGCCCTCTGCCATCGAGTACTGGAAGAAGATTTGCAATCTCGTGAAGCAGTTAGACACCACTCGTCCAGTGACGGCGCCAACGTTTGCCAAATGGGGCATCCGTGATCCACTTTATCAAGTTTCCGATTTTCTATCCATCAATCGCTACTGGGGCTGGTACGAGATTCCCGGCGATTTGGAAAAGGCGGGTGCGGTTCTGAAATCCGAGCTGGAAACCATCTATCAAACTTATCACCGGCCCATCCTCATTTCAGAATTTGGCGCGGATACCATTGAAGGCGAGCACGCCACCCACCTTCAGCTTTTCACCGAGGAATATCAAACGCAATTGATCAAGAAATATTTTGAGGTGATCGAATCACTGCCGTTCACAATTGGTGAACACATTTGGAACTTCGCAGACTTCCGCACGGCCCAACACCATCGCCGTGTGGTGATGAACAAAAAGGGTGTGTTCACCCGTGAGCGTGCGCCAAAGTCGGCAGCCTTTTTTGTTCGTCAGCACTGGACCCATTGAACCGGAACGGCTGCTTATGCCGGGATTCCGAGGTGCAGGGGTAATGGATTGTTGGATTAATGGATCAATGAACAACAAAATCCTTCCACTCATCCATCAATCCAATAATCCAGTTCCCGGTGAGACCAGGGTCAGTGTATTGTTGGATCCCTTAAAAGTAATAGATATTGTGTAAGGAAAATCGATGCTCGGTCTCACCCTTCTGGATTGGCTCGTGCTGGTCGTTTATTTCGGCGGCATTACGGCGCTGGGCGTTTGGACCGCCAGATTAGTCAAATCCTCCGATGACTACTTCATGGGCAACCGCCGGTTTGGCAAATTTCTGATGGTAATGCAAGCGTTCGGCGTTGGCACGCACACCGATCAGCCCGTGTCCGTGACTGGCGCATCCTACGGCATCGGACTCGCCGGCATCTGGTACCAATGGTTGTGGATGTTCACCACTCCGTTTTATTGGCTGATCGCTCCCATTTACCGCCGTCTGCGCTACGTCACCATGGCCGACTTTTTCGAAGAACGCTACGGCAAATCGCTGGCGGTCCTCTTCACTATCATGGGTGTGCTCTACTTTTGCATGGACATTGGCATCATGCTGAAGGGTACCGGCGTCACTATCGAAGGCATCACCGACAGCGCGATCTCTGAGGAAGTTATCATCATTGCGGCCACGATTCTGTTTGTCATTTACGGACTCGCTGGCGGACTGATTGCCGCCACCGTCACCGACGCTGTGCAGGGAATGTTGATTTTAGTTTTGTCGTTTTTGCTCGTCCCGTTTGCGCTCAAGGCCGCGGGTGGCATGGATGCCATTCACGGAGGTTTGCCGGAAAGCATGTTCAGTTTAGTAGCGCCCTATGAAGTGACGCTATTTTTTGTGGTGATGATTGCCATCAACGGGTTATTCGGAATTGTCGTCCAGCCGCACCACATGGCCGTCGGCGGCTCCGCTAAGTCCGAGATTGCCAGTCGCACCGGCTGGACCTACGGCAATTTCATGAAACGCATTTCCACCATGGGCTGGGCGTTCGTTGGCGTCTTCGCGGCATTTCTTTATCCGGGACTCGTTGGTCATGATCGCGAATTGGCGTTTGGTTTGCTGACCGGAAAGCTTCTGCCAACTGGCCTGGTGGGACTGATGATCGCAGCGCTCATGGCCGCAGTGATGTCCACCTGCGACGCCTTTATGGTGCACGGCGCCGCGCTCTTCACGCGCAATGTTTACTTGCCGTACATCAATCCCAAAGCGACCACTCAACAACAGCTCAAGGTTGGGAGATTCGCTTCAGTGGGACTCGTAGCCGGCGGTGTTTTGTTTGCCTTTGTCTTTCCCAGTGTGGTGAGCGGATTGATGGAGGTGTGGAAGGTTACAGCGTATCTCGGCGTAGCGTTTTGGTTCGGTGTAATCTGGCGCCGGGCGAATCGCTACGGCGCGTGGGCCAGCGCGGTGATCATGGCTGGACTTTCGATCTACACCGGCAACGTTTTGGGGTGGGAGATCCCTTATCAAATTTTACTTTACATTCCAGCTGGCATTGCAACAATACTGGTCGTGAGTCACCTGACTCCCGCGGAGCCGGCAGAGAAACTGCGGCAATTCTACGCTTTGCTCGATACGCCGGTTGGCGAAGAGCAGCGTTTGCGTGAGGCGAACGTGAGCATCAAGCTCGAAGGCGTTTCCGAGAAGAAAAAAATTCGCCCACTTAAACATTCTCGAATCGAAAAAGTGCTGCCCACGGGCGACACTGATGATGGCCTGATCTTGGTGGACTTGATGTCGCTGCGGAAAAAGTTTTCGTGGCAACGCTATCGTGTGGACATCCTTGGTTTTTTGGTGGCCTGTGGACTCGTGCTTTTTCTGATGGCTCTGATGCTCTTTTTGGCGCGCGTTGGCGCGTAATCGAAGGAAGCTTTGATGCTCAAAACCTGGCAAAAGATCATTCTGTTTCTAAACTCCATTGCCCCCGGCATTTTTTTGATTGGCTACAACATCGGCACGGGCAGCGTCACCACCGCCGCATCCACCGGGGCACAATACGGCATGACCCTGGTGTGGCCGCTGTTTTTGTCGTGTGTGTTCACTTATGTGCTCATCGTTGCCTTTGGCAGATTCACAGCGGTCACCGGCGAAACGGCGCTCTTTAGTTTTCGCAAGCATTTCGGGACCGGCATCAGTGTCTTTGTGCTCATTTCAGTGGTGTTCAGCGAATGGGTGGCGTTCACGGGTGTGATGAGCGTGGTGGCCGAATCGGTCAAAGAATGGTCGCGGCCAATCACGCCTGCCGGTGAGGGCATTCCCATGCTGCTCGCCACCGCCGTCTTTGCGGCATTGTTGTATTACTTCTTCTGGACCGGTAGCCATCGCTTCTTCGAGAACATTCTGACGGTGTTCGTCGTCATCATGGGCGTCAGTTTTATCGTCACCATGTTCATGGTGATTCCGGATCCGATGGTGGTGATTAGAGGTCTGGTGCCAACGATTCCGCGGGAGTCGAACGCGGCGCTGCTCATCGCCGGCATGGCTGGCACCACCATGGGCGGCGTGTTGTATTTAGTGCGCTCGGTGCTGGTGCAGGAAAAAGGGTGGACCGTCAACGATTTGCAACAGGAAAAACGTGACGCCTTCATTTCGGCGCTGATGATGTTCATTCTCACCGCTGCCGTTATGGCGTGCGCCGCTGGCACTCTGTTTCCCCTGGGACTGAAGGTAGACAACGCCATCGACATGGTGAAGCTGCTGGAACCCCTGGCGGGCCGATTCGCGATTTCGATCTTTGTCGCGGGCATCGTCAGCGCGGGACTGTCGTCGCTTTTTCCGCATCTGCTGTTGGCGCCCTGGTTTCTGGCGGACATCACCAATCGTCCGCGCAACATGAAGCTGCCCCTGAATCGCGGCATCGCGTTGTTCACCACGAGCCTCGGCTTTGTGGTACCGGTTTTTGGTGGTCGTCCGGTGTCGGTGATGATCATCTCGCAGGCGCTGGCCGCCATCGCCACCCCGGTGATCGTGTTGCTGATGCTGCTTTTGCAGAATAAAGCCGGCGTGATGGGAGATCACAAACCGGGCTGGGGCTTCAACCTGGTGATGATCATCATTTTTATTTTCACCGTGTTTATGGCCATCACGGGATTCATTGGGATTGGTGGGGCGATCTGATCGAATAGTCAGACCAAGGCTCAACCTACAACCCAGGTTGTGATCGGCCAACTTTCAATTAATATTATGTGGATTGTAGTCATGCTATGAAAAAAATAGACCCATACATTATTTGCTGTTATCTCTACCCGATCACAAAATACGGCTATCCTCCTCCAGCCGAGAATACGATCACGTATCTCGAAGAAATGAAAGCGTTGGGATTTCAGAGCGTGGAGTTGGAAGGTATTCGGGAAACGCATTTGTTGCAAATGCGCGAGATGCGTTTTGACATCAAAAAGAAATTAACGGAACTAGACCTGCAGGTACCTGTTTATTGTGCGGTGCTTCCGGGACTGGCGTCGCACGATCAGCGGGAACGCACGCAAAACCTGCAACTGTTCGAGCTGGGATGCGAAACCGCCCGCGAGTTGGGCGCCCACGCCATTCTCGACAACGGTCCGCTGCCGCCGTACCAATTCCCCGAAGGCATTCCGGTGGCCCGCCACTACGACGAGGATACACTGCGAGTCGCTTCCCTGCCCGCCGCTCTCAAGTGGAGGCCATACTGGGCGAATCTGGTGGCAACCTATCGGCAGGCGTGTGACATCGCGGCGAGCTACGGACTAACCTATCACCTGCACCCGTGTCTTGGGGCGCTGGTGGCCACCGCCGATGCCTTTTTGTATTTTCAGGACGCCGTGGGCCGCGGCAACCTGCGCTTCAACCTGGATACTGCCAATCAATTTTTTCTGCGGGACAATCTGGTGCTCTGCCTGCGAAGGTTGGCCGGCAGCATCGACTACATCCATCTGTCGGACAACCGGGGCGTGCGCGTCGAGCATCTGCCGCCGGGTCAAGGCATCGTCAACTGGGATGATTTTTTTGCAGCGCTGAAGCTCATTGCCTTCAAAGGCGAAATTGGCATCGACATCGGCGGCGCGGAATCGGCGGTTGCGGATTTGGATTCAGCTTATGTCGATGCAGCGAGTTGGCTTGAGACTAAATGGAAACGTGAATCAAAATAGTCTGAGATTTTGTCATGTCATCCCGAAGCTCCGCATACGCGTCAACCTAAGCGCGAAGCGCTTAGAAAGTCCCCTCTTGGGAGGGGTCAGGGGTGGGTTTTTGGCGAAATAACCCACGATAACCCACCCCTAACCCCAAGGAGGGGAATTCGATATATTCGTAGAACAAAAATTGTTCTAAAATCTTCGAAATCCCGTTAGGTTGACGCCAATGCGAAGCTCCGGGATTGTCGGGCATCCATCTACATTGGGGAAATGGATTCCCGCCAAACTTGTACCCGCATGTTTTTAGCGGGTAAGCATGCGGGAATGACAGATACTATACATTTTTTGACGAACTGAACCCATGTGGAAATCACTTTGTTTTTGCTTAGTCCTCGTTAACTCGGTACAAGGTGCTTCGAAATCCGAGATTCTAATACTCCCGCAACCACGCGAGACGGAAGCTCGCAGCGGTACGTTTCGCTTTGACCGGGGCGAAGTAACAATTTTACTGAGCGCTTCCGCCGATTCCAGTCTCTGGTTTGCTGCCCGGCAATTACAGACGGAAATTGAGACAGCGATCAAAACGCAGGTTGCCATCGCTGCTTCCGGAAACGCGGATCGCGCCATCATGTTGGGAATCCCAGAACGCGACGATCGAATCAAAGCAGCCTTGCAGAAAGCCAATCTTTCGTGTGACGCTGATCTGGGAATGGAAGGATACGTTCTGCAAGTCTCTCCAGAACACATTTTAGTCGCCGCCAATGAAGGCGCCGGGGTTTTTTATGGCGTGCAGTCGCTCAAACAGATTCTGCGTGGACAACGCGGCAAGCCGGCAATCCCGTGCCTCCGCATTCGTGACTGGCCCATGCTATCCATTCGCGGGATTCAGGACGACATCAGCCGGGGCCCGATTCCGACCAAGGAATTTTTCAAAGAAGAAATTCGCCGCTTTGCGGAATTGAAATTGAACACCCTGGTTTATTACAACGAAAATATGATCCGCACTGAAAAGCACGGCGTGTTCACGCCGCCCGCGGCGCTGACGTTGGAAGAAGTCCGGGAACTAATCGCGTACGCCCGCCAGCATCACCTCGAGCTGCTCGGCGTGTTTCAGTCGTTTGGCCATTTCGAAAAAATTCTCGAGTATCCCCAGTACGAACGATTCGGGGAGCAGGGATCGCTGTTGTCGCCGGCGTTTCCGGAGTCGTACCAGCTTCTTTCCGAAATCTATGCGGAGTTAGCGCCGCTCTTTCCATCGAAACATTTTGTTGCGCTTTGCGATGAAGTTTGGGCGTTGGGAAAGGGCGCCAGCCGGATGATGGTGGAAGAGAAGGGGCTGGTCAAAGTGTATGCGGATCACATCGACTGGGTTCAACGGGAACTGGCCAAATACGGCAAGCGCGCGTGGATCGCGGCGGATGTGGTGTTGGCGCATCCGGAAATACTCGCTGCGTTGAACAAAGACATTATCCTGTTGCCGTGGAATTACAGTCCGCGTCAGTCGTTCGTGGATATGATTGCTCCGTTGCGCGAACACGGATTTGAGGTGGTCGTTCTGCCGGGAGTCTCCTGCTCGCGTCGATTTTTTCCGGACCACCTTGCCAGCGTCACCAACATTCGAAATTTCGTTCGCGATGGCATCGCCCACAACGCCCTCGGTGTGCTCAACACCACGTGGGATGATGGCGGCGCGAATTTCTATTCGAGCAACTGGTACGGCATCGCCTTTGGCGCGGATCAGAGCTGGCATTCTGAAAACTTCGCGACTGCGGGCTTCGATCACAGATTTGCGGAGACGTTTTATGGCGATAGCAGCGGCGCGGTGGCCGAAGCCATTCGCAGCGTGAGCTCACTTTCGCGTTTCCCCGAAATGCAAAATCTCGAGTACTCGATTTTCTGGCAGCGCTTAGTCCCGGAGTACGGCGAAAAATCCCAAATCCGTACAGACGACTGGGCGGAAATCAAAAGCATCGCCGAGAATGCCGGGCAGTCTCTGCAACGATCTTCCGCGACTCGTTACTCCGGGGACCTCGATTATGTTCGCTTCGCCGCCGATCAGGTGATCTTCATGGCCGACGCGCGCAGGACTTTGCTCAGCAGCGCCGAGCAATATCGACTCGCCTGCCTGAGTCAGCCGAATCGCGAAGTGGTGAAAAGGACTTTGGACGCGGCCAGATCGGGAATTTCTGATCTTAAGGTCAGGTGGGACCAACTCGCCGATCGTTATCAGCAACTGTGGTTGCGAGAGAACCAGCCATACTGGCTCAACAACATTCAGCGAAAATTTAAAGCCATTGCGGATGATTTTGCTGACGCCGAAACGCGCCTGCAACAAGCTGCTGCGGATCTGGAAGCGGGACATTTTCTTCCACCACCGGCTCGGGTGCGACTCGACATTCGCGAGCTGTCCGAGGATTTTTTCCAGAGCTGGCTCCTTTGCGGCAGCTTTCCTAATCCCAAAAAGGAACTCGGGTTGTCGTCGCATGAACCCGGTGGCTGCGTGGGATTTGATACTGATTATCTCACCGCTTCGGGAGGCGAGCGTGGCGTCCAGCCGCGCGCGGATGAAATGGTTACGCGGCCGGATGGCAGCACCGTGGCGTGGAAAGTCCACACCAGCACCACCGCTGAAGTCGATCTGCAAAACCTTTTCGATCAGAATTCGCGCACCGTGGCCTATGCCTTCGCCAGCATCGAATCTCAGAAAGAGCAGACGGTGACCGCAGGATTCGGCAGCAATGATGGCATCAAAATATTCCTTAATGGAGATCAGGTTTTCGAAACTCACAGTTTGCGTTTTGTGCAAGTGGATGGGGATACAGTGCGACTAAATTTGAAAAAAGGGACGAATCGCCTGTTGTTGAAAATCGATCAAGGCCGCGGCCTGTGGGGCTTTGTGTTTCGTTTCCTCGAGACGCCGGTCAGAAATCACAGCTTTAAGTACACCGTTTTGGACAACTGATATGATTCGACGAAGAGCGTGTAATGTCATTTCGTTCCCGACCCGTTGCGCACGGAACCCGGGTAGGGCGCGAACGCTGCTTATCAGATTTCTTTTTTCCGGGCTCACAGTGATTTTATTGATAGCTCAATTTAACACACTGTATGCCAACCAGAAATTAAAGCAGCAAATTCTCGCTGCCATCGCGAGCGGCGCAACCTACGCCAGCGAAGTCCTCTTGGATGAAGAAGGAAAATCTCGTTGCGATTACAATTTGCTGGAAGGGCGCTGGTACCCGTACGAAGAGCCGTGGCACACGGGGCAGATCATCTATGCGCTTCTGGAGGCCGAACAAGTTACAGGTAATGCGAAGTTCTTAGTAGCGGCTCGCCGAGCCGGCGACTGGTGGGTGAGTCTCGAAATTAAGGATCATCCCAAACTCAAAGGCATGGTACGCGCTATCCACGGCGATGGACTCGATTTTATCGTGTTCGCCACCGTCTCCGATGGCAGCGCGGGACTCTTCCGTCTTTATGAAGCGACCGGCGACAAACGTTACGCCGACGTTCCTGCTCGCGCCGGGGAATGGATGCTGCAGCACATGTACGTTCCGGAAAAGGGCGTGTTTTACGATTGCGTGGATCCGACGACGGGAGAAGTGCTAAAAGAAAACAGTCCTTTCTGGCCCGACAAAAAGCAACAGGAGCTTTACGATGTCTCCCGGCCTAACAACGAAGGCTCGATCTTCAAAGACATCTACGAATACACTAAAAACGACAAGTACAAAAATGTCTTTGTTGAACTCTGTGAGAGTTTGGTCGAGAAACAAGGGCCCGAGGGTCTGTGGATGGATTTTACCCCGAACAACAAAGAGGACGGCAGCATTCACCCCCGTTTTAATTTATGGTATGCCGAATCCCTGCTGGAAGGTTACGAATTGACCGGTGATCGGCGTTACCTCGAAGCCGCGTTGAAAACAGCGCGTTGTTACCAAACCCTTCAACAGAAGGATGGTACGTTTTACTATCAGAATTTCCTTGATGGTACTTCCAACAAAAATTCCATCAGTGGTTCCACCGTGGCGTTTGCCGGTATCGTCTGGCTGCGACTCTTGAAATATGGAGTGGGTGAGGAGTTTCGCCCGAGCATCGACAAATCGCTGAAGTGGACGTTGACCAATCGTTACTCTGTCGATCATCCCGACCAGAATCTCGCGGGCGGGTTCATTGAACTGCGCACCCGCAGCAAGAACGGCAAAATCTGGATCACTCATCGCGACGTGGGGACATCGTTCAGCCTGAGATTCTTGTGCGACTATTACCGAATGTTCTTTGCAACCGAGATGCAGAAATGAAGAATGTGTTGCAGACGTGTTTCATTAGCTTGATCTGCTTGACGCACTCGGTCGCCGGAGAGCGATCCGCGCTGGAGGTCGCTCGAGCGGTTGCAGATAAAATCGTCCGCGAGTCGGCCTTTGAATTCGAGTTGGTGCCGCAAACTCCGGTGCTGGGAATTCAGGTAGTGGATTTCCGCCAGACCTTTGGCGGCGACGAACCGGGTGTTGCTTACGCCCTGAGTTACATCATGAGCGAAAAGGACAGCAGCGTGACCTTCGGTGTGAGCAGCAGCGACGCCATTAAAATCTGGATCAACGATCGGGTGGTCTTCCAACACGCCGCAAGTCGGTCGCCGCTGGCTAAAGAAATCGCATACGGTTTGGTGGCATTTCAGGACACTTTTGCCGTGCCACTCCACGCCGGCTCAAATAGGATTTTGATGAAAGTTGCATCTCGCCGGGCGGAATTCATTGCTTTGCTCCGAAGCATCAATCATGCAGTTGGTTACACCCTGGATCCGGTGATGCCAGACGCGTCCAGCAGTTGGTTGTGCCTCGGCCCATTTTCGGTTCCGGTTGACTCGGAGTGGTCGGCCATTCTCGACACCGAGTTCTTTCCCGAAACCGGCTTCGAGCCGATCTACTATGATAGAGATCGATCT
>DASWHH010000259.1:0-2812 GCA_036398295.1 bacterium | reverse complement strand
GCGAGAAGAATGGATAAGAACGAGATGTTTTGTGCTAAGAATCGTACTGAATTTGGAAACCATCCCTAGATTATCCCCTTACTCCATAGTTATTCCGTGCCAATTAGCGATCTCCGGGGTAGAATTGGGGGAAACCGTTATAGTTGCGCGATTGGATTCTTTCGGTTGTCAGAAAATTTGACCGAAATATACAGAATTGCATTTTGATTGTCAAGAAAAAATATATTTTGCGAGCTATCGCCAAAAATTAGCAGTTATCGATTGACAACACTCGAAAACTCCAGACAATTTGTCGCCCTTCAGCTGCAAATTTCTCGGTCCTATGAGCCTGCAGAACACGGCTTTTTGCGGTTCCTTGTGGCGTCAAATGTGTCGTGTTTTGAATTTGCTGTTTTGAATTTGTTTCGGATTTCGTGCTTCGGATTGCGGATTTTATGCCAATTCTGTTTGGTTGCCTGCCTGCGCCGGCAGACGGCTTAGTCGCGCTGTGGACTCCGCAGGTGCGCCAGGATGGCCAGGGGAACATCTTCAATGCGGCGAATGGACTGCGCCAAATGGCGATGAGATTTTCCCCACAGCAGGGTTGGAACTCGGTTATGGGTGTGGGTGGAGACACTTAGATCTTCAAAATTGCCATGATCGCTGGTAAGAAGAATGAGATGCCGGTTCAGGTCGACGCGGCTTAAAATGGTTTCCAGCAATGCCGTCAGTTTTCGAACTTGCGTTTCTGCCTGCGTCATGTCCTGTTTGTGGCCTACGGCATCGGTCATGATGAATTCAAAAAGGCAGAAGTCCACCGTTTCAACGATGTTTGCCAGGATTTCTGCCGAGGCTTCCGGCGTCCGAATGGGCACGTCGAAGCCCAATTGAGCAAGAAACTCGTTGGTGAGATCGTGGGAAACTGCCCGGCCCTCCAGCAAATCATTTTTAACCATACGGAATGGGAAATGCGAGGCTTTCACGGACCAGGTGGTGGCGGATATGCTGCGCTCCGGCCGCGCAAAGTATTCCGGGGTGAAGGCGTTCGCAAACGTTCCGACTTTGTCCATACGCTGCAACTTTAGAAAAATACTCTCGGCGAGCAGAATTTTGCGCAGGGTCGGTGAGGGAAAACCGGATAGATGGTGCCCCAACCTTTGTGACGAGCTGACTCCGGTTAATAGCGCAGTCTGTCCGGTAGCGCTTTGCGGCAGCCCGGGCACAGCCATTGCGGGATCGGTGGGCACGACGATCCCATCGAGGGGAAGCGTGGATCGGGATGAATCCTTAAATTGGGAGAAATACGGCGATGGAAATCGTGCGAAGGGATTCTTTTCGGGATTGGCTTCGCCGATGCCAATGCCATCGATGAAGAGCATTAAAACCGACATGAGCGTCTAAAATTCAATGATTTCTTTCTCCGCCACGGCTTCGGAGAGATGCAGATTTTCTTTCCAGAAATAGAGCAAGCCTATCACCGTGAACGGCAGGGTGTTTAAAGCGTGGCTGATAACGGCAAAGCTCAGGGCTTTGCTGTGCGGCACGCCATAGAGCGCGAGGCTTTGCATGCAAAACCAGTGGTAGGTACCCACAAATCCCGGCGAGGAAGGAATCATAATGCCTATGCTTACCGTGACCAGAACGACGAGGCCGGCTGCGACGTTGAGCTGATAGTCCTGGGGAAGGTCAAAGGCAAAAAAGGAAACGTAAACCGTGCCGGCATACAACAGCCACACCAAAATTGAAAAAATCGAAACCTTTAGATAGTGCTCGGATTTCCTCAGGGCCTGGAAGCCCTGCAAAAAAGAGCGGGCGATTCTTTCAACTTTCTCAAAGACTCTGGCGGGCAGCAATTTTGCGAGCAGCCCGATGGTGGCTGCGGATTTCTCCATGAGAAAAACCATAAAAATGATTGCGCCCACAGTGATGGCAAGAATCACATAGCCGCTCTTTTCAATAATTTCGGGCAACGGATAAAACAAAATAGTGCTGCCCAGTAAAAGCAACAACGCCAGAATGTCGATCAAGCGTTCGACGATGATGGTGGCGAAGGCAGAACTCTTGGAAATTTTCTGCGATTTGCCGATGGCGTACGCCCGCAGAAATTCCCCAAGCCGCAACGGGAAGATATTGTTGGCGGCATAGCCAATCATCAGGGCCGAAAACATCGGCGAAAATTTCACCCCGTCCTTCATTGGCTCCAGAAAATAGCGCCAACGGTAGGCCCGCACGAAGTGACTAATCAGCATCAGCAAAAAGGCCGGCAGCAGCCAGAGATAATTGGCGGCGGCCAGCGCGTCCGACATCTCCTGAAAATTGACGTCGCGAAAAGCCAGAAACACAAAAACCAGGCTAATGACCAGGCCGATGAGGACTTTAAATTTCAATCAATACCTCCTAACGAGTAAAGGCCAGTTGGCAGTAGGCAGTCTGCTACCCGACGCGCTGTAAGTAACCCACTAAACATTGAAACGAAAAGTGATGACATCGCCATCCTGCACCAGGTATTCCTTGCCTTCCAACCGCAGGACACCGTGGTCTTTGCATTTCGCAAAAGATCCCCATTTTTTCAAAGTGTCGAAATGCACCACTTCGGCGCGAATGAAGCCGCGCTCGATATCGGAATGGATGGCACCGGCGGCGCCCTGCGCGTGCGTACCCTGACGGATGGTCCAGGCGCGCACCTCTTTTTCGCCGGCGGTCAAAAACGAAATCAAGCCCAAAAGTTGATAGGAGTTGCGAATGACTTTATGCAGAGCCGGCTCCGAAATGCCCATCTCTTTCTGAAACGCTGCTTTTTCAGATTCCGGCAGTCGCGCAATTTCCATCTCCA
>DASWHH010000258.1:0-5069 GCA_036398295.1 bacterium | reverse complement strand
TTTAACAGACAGTGGGGGCTTTCAAGTATATAGCCTGGCGGCGATGCGAAAGGTCGGCGCCGAAGGGGTGGTTTTCCAATCGCATCACGATGGCTCTTACCATGAGTTGACACCCGAGCGCGCAGTTGATATTCAACTCAGTCTCGGCTCGGATATCATGATGGTGCTGGACGAGTGCCCGCCGTACCCTTGCAGCGAAGACTACGTTGTCGAATCCCTGGAACGTACCCACAGTTGGGCACGGCGCTGTTTCGTGCGATTTAATTCCACTGAGCCGAAGTACGGCTTTCCGCAGACTCTTTTCGCCATCGTGCAGGGCAGCACGTTTCCGAATTTGCGCAGGCAGAGCGCAGAAATTTTGGTTGAAATGGACTTTCCCGGGTACGCCATCGGTGGATTGTCTATTGGCGAACCCAAATCCGTTCTCTTTGAAATCGCCGAAGTGTGTGCCAGAATTCTTCCCAAAAACAAACCGCGCTATCTCATGGGCATGGGCAAGCCCGAGGATTTGGTTGAAGCGATTGCACTTGGGGTCGATATGTTCGACTGCGTCATCCCGACTCGCAATGGCCGTAAAGGACAATTTTTTACGTGGAGCGGCCCCATCAACATTCGCAATGCTGCCTACAAGAACGATTTCCGTCCGATTGACGAGGGCTGTCAATGTTATGCATGCAGAAATTTTTCCCGCGCCTATATCCGGCACCTTTTTCATGCCGGCGAAATACTCGGCTTGCGCCTGGGTAGTTTGCACAATCTTTGTTTTTATCACAATTTATTGCACCAGATCCGCGAGAGTATCCGCACGAGCCAGTTCGAATCGTTTCGAAGCCAGTTTCACAGTTCTTATATGTCAAGTAAAGAAGCCATATTATAAAAACGAATGGAGGGATGAGTGTATCACATCAGCTTATTTCTAATGCAGACCGAAGGACAGGGCAGCGGCAGTATGTTCGGTCTGTTCCTGCCCATGATTTTGATCTTTGTCATCATGTATTTCCTGATCTTCCGGCCCCAGGCTAAGCGACAGAAGCAACACCAGGCCATGCTCCAAGATCTCAAAAAGGGTGACAAAATCGTGACTTCGGGAGGGATATTCGGAACCATTGTGGGGTTAAAAGAAACCGAACAGACGGTTATAGTGGAGATCGACGACAACGTGAAAGTCAAAGTGGCACGCGCATCGATTGCAAGAAAAGTGAGCAAAGAAGATGGCGGTGCGTAATATCATCACGTATGGCAACCCGGTACTTCGAATGAAGGCCCGGCGCATTGAAAGAATCGACGGCTCCATTCGTAAATTGGTGGACGACATGATTGATACCATGCAGAGTGCGGACGGCATTGGGCTGGCTGCTCCCCAGGTAGCCCAGTCAATCGCTTTGTGTATCGTAAACATGCACATGATTACGGAGGGTGAGCCACCGAAGGCATTCCTCAATCCCGAAATCGTGGCCGAGGAGGGTACGCACATCATGGAGGAGGGTTGTTTGAGTATTCCCGACATCCGCGAGGAAGTGACGCGTGCCGAGACCATCAAAATCAAATACCGTGACCTTGATGGGGTAGAGCATGAGGAGATCTGCAGTCAAATGCTGGCACGGGTTCTTCAGCATGAGGTGGATCATATTAACGGCGTTTTGTTTATCGACCGTATCACTCCCATTCGGAGAAAACTTTTGGGTAAGAAGCTGAGGGCCATTGCGGCAGAAAGCAGGTCTGGCGCCGACGTCGAAAGCAGGTAACGTTCATGAAAATCATTTTCATGGGAACCCCGGAGTTTGCAATCCCCAGTCTGGAGGCCATTCACCACAGTTCTCATGAATTGCTTGCAGTCGTCACCGCTCCGGATAAACCGGTGGGACGGGGCTTAAAAATCCAGGCATCACCCGTCAAGAAGGTGGCTCATAGGCTCGGTGTACCTGTTCTCCAGCCAGGTGAGTTCAAGTCTTCCGAATTCATCCGCGCTCTGCAGGAATTCAAGCCAGAGTTGTCCGTGGTGGTGGCGTTCCGGATTCTTCCGCCAGAAGTGTTTCGTATTCCGCCAAAAGGCACCATAAACCTCCATGCGTCCCTCTTGCCAAAGTATCGCGGCGCTGCACCTATCAACTGGGCGATCATCAAGGGGGAAAAGGAAACCGGCCTGTCAACGATTATCATTCAGGAACAGGTAGATGCCGGGGATTTGATTTTGCAAAAACCGGTTGCAATCGGAGACGACGAAACGGCCGGCGAGCTTCACGATAGATTAGCATTGTCTGGGGCGGAACTTTTGTTGGAGACCCTTGCTAGAATCGAGAACGGCGTGGCGCAGCTGCAGTTCCAGACTGGTGAGATCACTAAAGCCCCGAAACTCACGAGGGAGCTGATGAGGATTCGTTGGGACGATGACGCTGACAAAATCAGAAATCTCATTCGCGGTTTGAGCCCGTCTCCCGGTGCGTTCTCTTTCTTAAATAGCAAGCTGGTGAAGCTTCTTCGCGGCAGGGTGGTGGATTCGTTCGCACCGGCCGAACCAGGAAAGGTGGTGCAGGTAGAATTAAAAACCGGTCGGGTGATCGTCGGTTGCGGACGGAGACAATTGGAAATCACGGAACTGCAGATTGAAGGAAAACGTCCTATGACGACCAAAGAATATCTCATTGGCCACAGGTTGCATGTTGACGACAAATTCGATTAAATCATCCGTAAGAAAAACCACCGTTGATATTTTAGAGCGTGTTTTTGCAGACGGCATGTATGCCGACGAAGCTCTCACCAAAGAACTGCAGCGGACACCTTTCAGTCAGTTGGACAAATCCCTGCTGGTGGAATTGGTCAATGGCACGATCAGATGGCATGGTCAGCTCGACTTCATTTTGGAGCAACTCTGCCGGGGAAATTTCAAAACCAGCCCACTCCGCTTAAAGTGCATTCTGGAAATGAGCCTTTACCAAATCAAGTTCCTTGACAAGGTACCAACATATGCCGCGGTTTCCCAGGGCGTCGAAATCGCCAAAGCGGAAGGAGGGAAGCCTTGGGGTAACCTGGTCAATGCCGTGCTCAGAAATTATTTGCGGAAAGCGGAAAAAGTCACCCTCCCGGCATTGGCTGAAAATCCGGCACGCGCTTTGTCGATCCAATACTCACACCCTGAGTGGATGGTTGCAAGATGGCTGACGCGATACGGCGTCGAAGAAACCGAACGATTGTGCGCTTTCAACAACGAACGGCCGCTCATGTCCATCCGGGTGAATGGGCGTAAGACCAGCCGTGAAATTCTGCAAAGTAAATTTCAGCAACACGGCATCGAAGTGGAACCCTCAAGATATTTTGGAGATTTCTTTCGAGTCAAAAGAGCTGGCGATTTGCCTTCTGGTTCTCTGTTTCAACAGGGATACTTTGCCATTCAGGATGAAAGCACTGCCATTCCTTGCCTGTTGCTTTCTCCTCAATCCGGGGATGTCATTTTGGATTTGTGCGCCGCTCCCGGCGGCAAGACCTGCTACCTTGCCGATCTCTGCGACGACAACGCAACGATCATCGCTGTGGATAAAAGCTCGGCGCGACTGAAACTGCTCAAACAAAATATCGTACGGCTTGGCTTGAAATCGGTTAGGACGGTTGTTGCCGACGGTGCGCACCTGAGTCTCCGACCCGTTGACAAAATCCTCCTTGACGCACCTTGTTCGGGCCTGGGAGTGTTGGCGCGGCGGACAGATTTGCGCTGGAAGCGAGAGTTTAAAGACATCCACAATATTCAAAAGCTGCAAAAGGCCCTGCTGGAGAATGCCGACAGGATGCTTAAACCTGGGGGAACGCTCGTTTACAGTACCTGCACAATTGAGCCGGAAGAGAACGAGACCATTGTTCGCGATTTTTTGAGCTTGCACAAAAATTATGAATTAAATAAAAGTCATTTACTGTTTGGCGAAACCTTTTTCTCGCAAGACGGTTTTTTTCGAACGCTGCCGCATCACCATAAAATGGATGGCAGTTTTGCCGTAAAACTGACCAAACTGACTTAACTTAACCGTCATGGTTCTTAAACCGCGGAGAGCGCAAAGAACGCCGAGTTGTTTTTGGGGTGATTTGAGTTGAACCTTTGATAGGCACAATGAATTTACGTCAAGAATTTGTTTGAACTTTAAGACCACATTATTGAAAAGTCCCTGCGCTCCCGGCCTGCCCGCCAGAGGCCCCAGGCAGGCGGGCGATCTCTCTGCGGTGAATGATTCAGGGTAAATTATGAATAGCGTTAAATCACTCATTTCGAAATTGTTAACCCGCGAGAACCTTGTTTTTCTGGGAGCGGTTGTTGCGGGTATGTTGCTGGTGGTCGTCAGCTTTGACCAAATCATCATGCCCTGGTACACCAAGCACGAAGAAGCCTTAGCAGTCCCCAATGTGGTGGCACAGCCATTTGAGTCGGCAAAAGAGCTGTTGGAAATGCAAGGCCTCAGCGTCGTCAAACAAGGAGAGAAGCACGATCCGAATATGCCTTTTGGCTATGTGGTAGATCAGAATCCCCGGGCGAGCCGCTTGGTTAAAAAAGGACGCCGCGTTTATGTAACAATCAGCGTAGGTGAGCGCGAAATGGAGGTGCCGAATTTGGTTGGCCTATCCGAAACCAACGCCGAGGAAACGTTAAAAAGTGCCGGCCTGCGCGCAGGTGAGCGGGACTACAGGTATGTCATTGATGAGTTGCCTAAGGTGGTTATTGAGCAATCCCCGCCCGCAAAGACATTTGTCAAACAAAATAGCACAGTGGATATCACGGTGAGTTTGGGCGAACCCGTTGCGAACGTTATCGTGCCGTCAGTGTTAGGGAAAACTCTTGAGACCGCAAGAAGGGAAATACAAAAGGCCGGCCTGACTTTTGGCAGAATCAACTATCGCCTGAATAACGAGTTGCTCCCCAACACTGTGATCGAGCAATCTTTGAAGGCTGGCACGAGCATCACCTACGGTGACACTATTAACGTTGTTGTCACTGCCATAACCAAATCTAATCGCTAAAACGAAAATGGTCATCATCGCCCCTTCAATTCTCGCCGCCGATTTTTCCAAATTAAGCGACCAGGTGCAGA
>DASWHH010000257.1:0-2521 GCA_036398295.1 bacterium | reverse complement strand
GTGCCAGTCGAAGCGGAGTTTACCAATTTGCTCATTCAAGAAGGCGGCGTTCTGAAAGCAGCGGAGATTTTTGATTACACCCAGAAGATGGCGCCGGGCACGGTTCTCTTTCAGGAGAATCCAACCAACAATTTTGGCTATCAGCTTATGGGCCAGGGCCGAACCAAGGACGCCATCGAAATCTTCAAGATGAACAACAAGGCCTTCCCTAACTCGGCCAACACCTACGACAGCCTCGCCGAAGGCTACATGACGGACGGTCAGTTAGAAATGGCGATTCAATATTATGAGAAGGCGTTGGAGGTGGTGAAGAACGATGCCAACTCGCCATTCAAGCAGGCCATTGAAACCAACGCGCCGGCGCGCATTCAACAGATGAGAGAGCAGTTGGCGGGCGCGGCTAATAAATAGGTTGCGAATACGAAACCGGTTTGTTACGAATCAAAATCCCCGGGGCTCTCGAAGCTCTCGGGGATTTTTGTTTAGAAGCCGTTGTAAGAGTTTCCATTACTTGATTTTGTTGCTGCGGCTAATTCTTTTCAAATGTTGGCCCAGCAGCTCACCGTAGTTTCGTTCGGAATTTCTGTTATTACCCGATTTGATTTCGGAGTGAATCGTTAATCATGGCCAGGACCAAAAGGCAAAAGCTTTGTTTTGTCATGATGCCGTTTCGTGAAACCCTGGTGCATCTACAGAAACCTTGCTTTTCGTCATTCTAGATGTTATATTTTCGCAAATTCGAGCCCCAAGTCATGTTTTTTTGCAGGAGATTAAAATGGGCCATATTGCAGAAACCGATCGAGTTCAGCGTATTCTCTCGGATATTGATCGTCTCATCAACGAGATTCTTGATTTGCGGCGTCGCGTGGCTGCGCTCGGGGGGGGTGAAAACAAACTCAACCAATCGTTTCGTTCCGTGCGAGAGTCGGAAGGATTTGGTATATGGGCAGATCGAGAGGACATGCAGGGCATCTCATCACGAGACTGGTTGACCAATGTTCGTACCCAGCAATGGGGTCACTAAATGGCGGGCAAACTTCTTGACACAACGATATTGGTTGATTTGTCTCGCGGTTATCAGAATGCCGCGGATTTTGTGGATAACGAACGCCGCTTGGGGACAGAACTCTTCGTTTCAGTTGTGTCGGCCATGGAACTGATAGTTGGGTGTCGTAATAGAGTAGAGACGAAGAAAGCTGAGAAGCTTATCACAGATTTCATGGTTGTTCAATTGACTGCAGCTGCATCGCAAAAGGCCTACGAGTTGATCCTGACATACAGCAAAAATTCATGGGCTGCTGATACCGGACGCTTTGATCGCCGCAACGGCCTTGACGGAATCACTCGAACTGATGAGTGACAATGATCGCCACTTCAAGATGATTCCTGACCTGTCCGTATTTCGCCCTTACTAATCGGCGCTTTGCTTCAAAAAACTAAGACTACCACACGAATTCGCACCCAACGCAAAATCGAATTTGGGCGGACGCAGACTGGCGTCAGTGACCCACAAGGGCTCGAGGCCACCATCTATTTCAACACAATAAGCTTCTTGGTGTCAGCCAATTTTATCCCATTGTCTGCATTCGCTTCCAGTACATAGTAGTAAATCCCACTGGCGAGGCCCATTGCATCGAGACGAAGGCGATGAGTTCCAGCGGGGAATTCTCCATTGGCCAGAATAACCTGTACCCGACCGCTAACATCGCACAATGTACATCTCACAGCACTCGCAACCGGAAGATCAAATGCGATGACGGTCGCAGCATTGAACGGGTTGGGATAATTCTGGTGCAGGGTGAAATCGCCGGGGGTATTGGGGGGACGGGTTTCAACCGCGGTGATGAGACCAGTAATGAAGTTGCGGGACCCGGACCAATCGCTGGTACCAACGCTATTGCTCGCCCTGACCCGCCAATAGTAGGTGGTATGGTTGGCAGCGCTCGTGAAGTTGAAAGAGGTAACACCAATTCCACTTTGATCTACCGCCAGATTTTCAAAATTTGGCTGGACAGAAACTTGCACGGCATAGGTCTGGGCGCCACAGGCGGTGTACCACGACAGAGTCGGCAAGGTGGTGAGGTTGGCAGCGCCGTTTTCCGGCAGGGCCAGGTGCGGCGGCAAAGGTGCAATCACCGCATTGGCTGTGGCTGCCGACAGAACGTAGATGCCGTTCACGGAATAAAATCGATTCCCCATGGAGTACGCGATGGTGACGTCAGCGTAGCTGATGTTTGAGGATTTTCTCCACAGGCAAAAGTGCATCTCTTCGCCGTCACGCAGGCCGTCAATCTCGAGAGTCTGATCGTTGTCTCCCCAAACCGTGACTAACCCATTTTGACTGACATTCCAAACGGTGGCGCCCACACAAAGACCAGCCGGGGTAAAGACCCCGATTTCATCACCGTTCATCAGCGCTGTTCCCAGTATGTTTGGTCCGGCGGAGATGGGCACAGCTAATGAAGCATTGTTGCCAGTGTTGGCAGCAAATTTGAAATAGGTTTGCGCGGCGGCCAGGCTG